>NZ_JBHWGV010000056.1:0-17324 GCF_042732955.1 Kitasatospora sp. NPDC059747
GCCCCCCCCCGCCGCCCCCCCCCCCCCCCCCCGTCGTTCGCTCACTTCGCACGCGGGGAGCCGGACCGGACGGGGGTGGGCCGGTCCGGCCCCGCATCCGGCCCTCAGGAGTCGCGTCGAACAGCCTCGACACGACGGCGCCGGAGCACCATGCCGGCCCAGCCGACGCTGATCGCCGCCGCGCCGGCGAGCAGCAGCGGACCGGTGGCCGACGTGCCGACGGCCGCGGAGGCGGTCGGCACCACGAGACCGGCCGGGGAGTTGGGGTCGCCGCCGTGACCGTGGTGGGCGACCGTGGCCTTCGGGGCGTCCGCGGCGATCTGCGCGTCGCTCGGCGCGGCCGGGGCCTGCGCCGCGAGCGCGGACACCGGCGCGCCGCCGGCCGCGGCGGGCTTGCCGAAGTCGACGTCCGAGCAGCTGTAGAACGCCTCCGGGCTGTCGCTGCGCTGCCAGATCATGTACAGCAGCTGGCGGCCGGTGCGCTGCGGCAGCGTGCCCGGGTAGGTGTAGTACCCGTTGGTGGCGGTGCGGTCGACCTGCACCTGGGCCACCGGCGTCGGGTCGAGGTCGGACCACTTGAGGGGCTTCGTGGGGTCGTAGCCCTCCTTGGTGATGTAGACGGTCTGGGTGCCGACGTGCGGCGCGGTGGTGCGGAACTGGAAGGTGAAGGCGCCCGCGGCGACGGCGGTGGCCGGCCAGTCGGTGCGCGGCCAGTCCAGGGCTTGGTACTTGTCGCGGTTGGCCGAGCAGAGCTTGCCGTCCGGGATCAGCGCCTGGTGGTTGCCGTTGGCGTTGGCGATGTTGACCTCGTTCCAGTCGTAGAGCGGCTGGGTGCCGCTCGCCGCGACGAGGTCCTTGCAGACCTGGGAGACGGGGTGCTCGGGACCCTCGGCGTAGCAGGCCGCGACCCGGCTGACGGGCCCGGTCATCGTGCCGTGGGCACTGGCGGTGCCGGCGGTGGCCGCCGCCATCGCGAGGACCGCGGCGCCGACGGCGCCGACGGACAGGGCACTTCGCTTGATGGACATGGGGTGGGGACTCCTCGACCGTCGTTCCGGGCGGGTGTGGGGGAGCGGACACGCCTGCCCGTTCGGGAGCCGCGGCCCGGATCGCGGACCCCCGGGCAGAGCGTAGGATTGGTCTGGACCAGATGGCAATAGCTCTGCGTCATGCGGTTATTGACGGACTGTATGGCCCCGAGCAGCACAAAGGCCCGACGGGACACCGGGGTTAGGCGTTCCATCGGGCCTGTTTAAGGCTGCGGAAAGGTCAGCGGGTCCGGTCGTTGTAGAAGCCGGCCTGGATCACGTTCTGGTGGTTCCCATCCTTGATCGTGTTGTTGATGATCGTCACGTTGGCTGCCTGGTCGTCCTGCCTCGGAGCGAACTCGTCGAGGATTGCGACGAGTTGAGTGACCATGGCCGGGTCGTTCGCCAGCAGTCGGCGCAGCTTCGGCTCCCACTCGCCCTGCGCGCTCCGGGCGGCGGACTCGCTGTCGCCCTCCTGCGCCGAGACCAGCTCGGCCTGGGTCTCGTCCAGCTCCTCGGCGACCGACTCCGCCTTGCGGCCGAACATCGCGGCAACGCGCGGCTTGACCCGGTCCCAGGCCGATGTGACCATGAGGCCGGCCAGGACGGTCGCGCCCCTCGTCGCAATCTCAGTGATCTCGGCGTCCATGCCGCTCCCTTGTCGTCGCCCAATCTCGGCACCACCGTAGGGCAGAACCGGACGAAGCGTCAGAGGAACGTCTTCCCCTCGCCCCGGTACGTCGGGACGGTCCGGACGACCCGGTCGCCCTCGATCAGGTGCAGCTCGGCGAAGCGTTCGCACAGTTCGCCCGCCTTGGCGTGCCGGAACCAGACCCGGTCGCCGATCAGCAGGTCGTCCGCAGCGGCGCCGAGCAGCGGGGTCTGGACCTCGCCCGCGCCCTCCGTCGGGTCGTAGCGCAGGCCCTCGGGCAGATACGGGGTCGGGGAGCGGTCGGGGCCGGCCGGGCCGGAGGCTGCGTAGCCGCCGCCGAGGACGGTCACCACGCCGACGCCGGGCCGCCGGACGACCGGCTGGCCGAAGAGTGCGGCCGGACGGCCGTCGAACGAGCGGTAGTTGTCGAACAGCCGGGGCAGGTAGAGCCCGGAGCCGGCCGCGACCTCGGTGACGGCGCGCTCGGCCACCGTGCTCTCCACGCTGCCGGTGCCGCCGCCGTTGACGAACTCCAGCTCGGCGACCTGCCGCAGCCGCCGGACCGCGGCCGCGCGCCGCTCGGCCAGTTCGGTGCGGGCCTTGGCCTGCATGAGCCGGATCACCCGTGAGCGCACCGGCCGTCCGGGCACCCGGTCGCCGACCCCGGCGACGTGCCCCTCGTACGCCATCAGGCCTACGACCCGGAAGCCCGGGCGGCGCTGGACGGCCTCGGCGAAGGCGCCGAGGTCCTCGGGGGTGCGCAGCGGCGAGCGGCGGGCGCCGATCCGGACGCGTCCGCCGAGCAGGTGCAGCGCGGTGTCGAGCTCCAGGCAGACCCGGACCTCGGCGTCGCCGGCGCGGGCCTTGTCGATCAGGTCGAGCTGGGCGGGGTCGTCGAGGACGACGGTGACCTCGCGGGCGAGCTCCGGGTCGGCGGTCAGCGCGGCGAAGCCGTCGCGGTCGGCGGAGGGGTAGGCGAGCAGGACGTCGCGCAGGCCGGTGCGGGCGAGCCAGAGCGACTCGTCGAGGGTGAAGCTCATCACCCCGGCGAAGCCGTCGGTGGCGAGCGCGCGTTCCAGCAGGGCGCGGCAGCGCAGCGACTTGCTGGCGACCCGGATCGGCTTGCCGCCCGCGCGGCGCACGAGGTCGGCGGCGTTGGCGTCGAAGGCGGCGAGGTCGACGACGGCGACCGGCCCGTCCAGGTGTGCGGTGGCCCGGTCGTACCGGGCGCGGTCGGAGACCGGGGTGGCGCTGGGAGCGGGTTCGAGCATCACCATGCGCGCAGGCTGCCACACCCGGCTACCCGTGGGTAGGGGGCGCGTGCGGATTTGTGCGGCTCCCGGGACGGGGTGGCATAGGGTCGGCCGGGTGGACCGCAAAGACTTCTCCAACCCGGCGTTCGTCGGCAAGAGCATCCCGAACCCCGGCTTCGGCGACGACGACGGCACCGCGGACGCGGCGCTGACCGCGGCGCTCGCCCGCTGGTCGCAGGACCGCTCGGCCGAGCCCGAGGTGCTGGCGGCGCTCACCCCGACCCGGCTGATGGTCCCGATCGTCGCCCTGCTCGGCGAGGTCGAGGTGGACGAGCACGGGCACAAGCACGACAAGACCAGCGACATGGCGGTGCCGGTGCTGGAGGCCCCGGACGGGCGCCGCGCGCTGCCGGCGTTCACGTCGCTGGAGACGCTGGCCCGCTGGCGCGCCGACGCCCGCCCGGCGCCGGTGGCGGCCCCGCAGGCGGCGATGGTCGCGTACTCCGAGAAGGCCGACACCCTGCTGATCGACCCGGCGGGCCCGGTGCCCTACCAGCTGACCGGCGCCCGCCTGCGTGCGCTCGCCGAGAACCGGCCGTACCTGCCGCCGCTGCGCGACCCCGAGGTGCGCGAGGCGGTGCGGGCGCTGCTGGCGGACCAGCCGCAGGTGGTGTCCGGCCTGCTGGGCCCCGGGGACGGCTCGGACGGGGTGCTCGCGGTGGTGTTCGACCCGGAGCTCGACCAGGCGGGCGTGCAGGAGGCGGCCCGGCGGGTCGGCCGCGCGGTGGCGGCGGACCCGGTGCTCCGCGTCCGGCTGGACCGCGGCCTGGACCTGGCGGTGCTGCCGGCGAGCGCGCAGCTGCCGGGGGAGCCGCTGTACCGGCGGTAGAAACGAACGGGGAGCACCTGCCAACGTTGGTAGGTGCTCCCTGGGAGAACCGCTCAGGAGTAGACCGGCCCCGTGAACTTCTCGCCCGGCCCGGCGCCCGGCGCGTCCGGCACGATGGAGGCCTCGCGGAAGGCCAGCTGCAGCGAGCGCAGGCCGTCGCGCAGCGGGGCGGCGTGGAAGTTGCTGATCTCCGGGGCGCCGGCGGTGACCAGCCCGGCGAGCGCGGTGATCAGCTTGCGGGCCTCGTCGAGGTCCTTGTCCTTGTCGCCGCCCTCGGCGAGGCCGCACTTGACGGCCGCGGCGCTCATCAGGTGCACGGCGACGGTGGTGATCACCTCGACGGCGGGGACCTCGGCGATGTCCCGGGTCAGGTCGTCGAAGCCGATCGCGTCGTCGTCCGCGCCGGGGTTCTGGGTGGGCTCGCTGCTCAAGGGGGGCTCGTTCCGTCGTGCCGGTGTCCGTGTACACCTGGAGCGTACAAGGGCCCCGGAATGCGCCGAAAAGTGCGGTGCGCGCGCGTGGAAGGCGCGGAAAAGCGCGGAAACGCGGGGTGTGCCGGGGCGGAATGGCGTTCGACCTTCCGGCGCTGTATGCTTCGAGACTGACCGGCCGGGATCCCGCATGGGCACCCGGCCAGCAAGTGGAGGCTCCACCCAGGAGGCCCGAGAGGGCAACCGCGACAGTCTCCCACCTGGTCGGCCTCGCGGTCGACGGGTCCCGGTCCGCGACGGGCGCCACGGCGCCGAGTCGCCGCAGCGCCCCTCACCGGGTGCCGCCCCCGGATTGTGTGGAGCCCCGCTTGTACCGAGCGGGGCTTTTTTCGTGTCGCGGGTGCAGATGGTGCCGAGAAGGTGCCGGGCAGCGCAGCACGAATGAAGCCCCGCCCAGTGGTCGAGTCCACTACGTGCGACCGCCGTCCGACGGCCGCATCGCAGAAGGTGCAACCGAGGAGGCCCCATCAGCACCGAGCCCCGCATCAACGACCGGATTCGCGTTCCGGAGGTGCGACTCGTCGGTCCCAGCGGCGAGCAGGTCGGCATCGTGCCGCTTGCCAAGGCGCTGGAGCTCGCGCAGGAGTACGACCTCGACCTGGTCGAGGTCGCGGCGACCGCCCGGCCGCCGGTGTGCAAGCTCATGGACTACGGCAAGTTCAAGTACGAGTCGGCCATGAAGGCCCGTGAGGCGCGCAAGAACCAGGCGCACACGGTCATCAAGGAGATGAAGCTCCGGCCGAAGATCGACCCGCACGACTATGACACCAAGAAGGGTCACGTCGTCCGGTTCCTCAAGCAGGGCGACAAGGTCAAGATCACGATCATGTTCCGCGGTCGTGAGCAGTCCCGCCCCGAGCTGGGCTTCCGTCTGCTGCAGCGGCTCGCCGACGACGTCCAGGACCTGGGCTTCGTCGAGTCCTCGCCGAAGCAGGACGGCCGGAACATGATCATGGTTCTTGGCCCGCACAAGAAGAAGACCGAGGCGATGGCCGAGGCCCGCGCCCTCGCGGACGCCCGCAAGGCCGAGCGACTGGGCCGGACCGCCGGCTCCGACGCCGCCGCGGACGAGGACGAGGACGCAGCGCTTGAGGCCGAGAACGCCGCTGCCGAGGCGGAGGCCGCCGAAGCGGAGGCCGCCGAGGCCGACGTCGAGGCCGCTGCCGAGGTCGAGCAGCCGGCCGAGGCCTCCCAGGACGCCTGAGCCTTCACGGCCAGGGCGCTCGGGAGACCGGCCCACCACGGTGACGGGGCGCCCCGCCCGGTCACCGCAGATCCATCCAGTTCACGCCCGCGTGGCGCACACCGCGCGGGCGTGGACGGGACCGACGAGGAGATACGGCGAAATGCCGAAGCAGAAGACGCACAGTGGCGCCAGCAAGCGCTTCAAGATCAGTGGCTCTGGCAAGGTGCTGCGCGAGCGCGCCGGTCGCCGCCACCTCCTGGAGCACAAGCCCTCGACGCTGACCCGCAAGCTGGCCGGGACCGTCGAGCTGGCCCCCGCTGACGCCAAGAAGATCAAGAAGCTTCTCGGCAAGTGATCGCCCTCCCGCCCGGCGCGAGCCGTGTGCGGGGCAGCTGATCCTTCCCGACCCATTCGAATGACGGACCGCGTGAAGTAGTCCGTGGTCCAACCCAAGGAGTAATCAAGTGGCACGCGTCAAGCGGGCAGTCAACGCCCACAAGAAGCGCCGGGTCATCCTGGAGCGCGCCAGCGGCTACCGTGGCCAGCGCTCGCGCCTGTACCGCAAGGCCAAGGAGCAGGTCACCCACTCGCTGGTCTACAACTTCAACGACCGCAAGAAGCGCAAGGGCGACTTCCGTCAGCTGTGGATCCAGCGCATCAACGCTGCGGCCCGTGCCAACGGCATCACCTACAACCGCTTCGTGCAGGGCCTGAAGGCCGCCAGCGTCGAGATCGACCGCAAGATGCTGGCCGACCTGGCCGTCAACGACCCGGGTGCGTTCGCCTCCCTGGTCGAGGTCGCCCAGAAGGCGCTGCCGGCCGACGTGAACGCCCCGAAGGCCGCCGCCGACGCCGCCTGATCCTCCAGGATCGGTTGAGCTCCGACCGGACCCGCAGGCTCTCCTGCGGGTCCGGTTCTGCGTTTTCCCCGTCCTTCGGCGCCGCGTCCCTCGGCGCACGTCCCTCAGCGCACGTCCCTCAGCGCCCCCGTCCCTCAGCGCCCCCTTCACAGAGCCCCAGAGAACGAGACCATGCCGAGCACCGACACCCCCCTGCTGACCTCCCTGCGCTCGCCGCGCGTCGTCGCCGCCCGCCGGCTCGCCAAGCGGAACCAGCGCACCAAGGAGCGCCGCTTCCTGGCCGAGGGCCCGCAGGCCGTCCGGGAGGCCGTCGCGTACGGCCGGCTGCCGGGCTCGGGCGAGCACGCGGTGGTCGAGGTGTACGTGACCCCGGAGGCCGCCGAGCGGCACGCCGGGATCGTGGAGTCCGCGCTGGACGAGGGGCTCGCGGTGCTGACCGCGACCGACGAGGTGATCGCCGGGATCTGCGACACGGTGACCCCGCAGGGCATCGTCGCGCTCTGCCGCTTCATCGACACCCCGTTCGCCGACGTCCTGGCGGCCCGCCCGAAGCTCGTCGCGATCCTCGCCCACGTGCGCGACCCCGGGAACGCCGGCACCGTGCTGCGCACCGCCGACGCGGCCGGCGCGGACGCCGTGGTGCTCACCGACGCCTCCGTGGACCTGTACAACCCGAAGGCCGTCCGGGCCTCCGTCGGCAGCCTGTTCCACCTGCCGGTCGCCGTCGGCGTGCCGGTCGAGGAGGCCGTCGGGCAGCTGCGCGCGGCCGGGATCCGGGTGCTAGCCGCCGACGGCGCGGGGGAGCGGGACCTCGACCAGGAGCTCGACGAGGGCACCCTGGGCGCACCCGGCGCATGGGTGTTCGGCAACGAGGCGTGGGGGCTCCCGGAAGAGACCCGCGCGCTCACCGACGAGGTCGTGCGCGTGCCGATCCACGGACACGCCGAGAGCCTCAACCTGGCCACCGCCGCGGCCGTCTGCCTCTACGCCTCGGCCCGGGCGCAGCGCGGGCCCGGCGGCTGTCGCTCGAACGGCTGACGGCACCCCGCACGATCCACCCGCCAGGCCCTACTACCGGGGGCATGGAGGCGCTAGGGTCTGCCTCGGTGGGGGGAACGGCACGGTGGGTAATCGGGGAGGACACCCATGGTCGGCAACGGGCCCGAGCTCGACCCGGACGACCTGCCGGACGGCCTGGTGGTCGCCGACGCGCTCGGCCGGGTGGTCCGCTTCAACCGGGCCGCGGCCCGGATCACCGGCGTGCCCCCGGAGGCCGCGCTGGGCAGCGCCCTGGACGACGTCCTCCCGCTGGAGGACCTCGACGGGCGCCGCTGGTGGCAGCTGACCGACCCGTACGGCGGCCTCGCGATCCGCACCGGCCAGCCCGAGCGCAACCTGCTGCTGCCCGGCGGCCGGGAGGTGCTGGTCTCCGCCCGCTACGTGCGGGCCGTGCCGCTGGGGCCCCTGGAGCGCCTGGTGATCGCCCTGCGCGGCACCGAGGACCGCCGGCGCACCGAGCGCAGCCATGCCGAGCTGATCGCCACCGTCGCGCACGAGCTGCGCTCGCCGCTGACCAGCGTCAAGGGCTTCACCGCGACGCTGCTGGCCAAGTGGGAGCGGTTCACCGACGGGCAGAAGCGGCTGATGCTGGAGACCGTCGACGCCGACGCGGACCGGGTCACCCGGCTGATCGCCGAGCTGCTGGACATCTCGCGGATCGACGCGGGCCGGCTGGAGCTGCGCAAGCAGGTCGTGGACGTGGCCGCGGCGGTGCGCCGGCACGTCGAGCGCAAGGTCGCCACCGGCATCCCCGAGGAGCGCTTCGACGTCCGGATCACCGAGCCGCTGACCGTGCTGTGGGCGGACCCGGACAAGGTCGACCAGGTGCTCGCCAACCTGCTGGAAAATGCGGTGCGGCACGGCGAGGGAACTGTCACGATCGAGGTGGCACCGGCCAAGGAGGTCGTCGAGGCACCCGTCTGGGAGCGCTCCGGCACCCCGCCCCGCATCGTGGAAGGCACAGCGGTCACCGTGAGCGACGAAGGCAGCGGCATCCCCGAGGAGTCGATGCCGCGCGTCTTCACCCGCTTCTGGCGCGGCTCCAAGCGCGGCGGCACCGGCCTCGGCCTCTACATCGTCAAGGGCATCGTGGAGGCCCACGGCGGCTCGATCCGCGTCGACCGCGCGCCCGGCGGCGGCGCCCGGTTCCGATTTATCCTGCCCGCCGGGGTGCCCGACTTCATGCTCTGAAAGAGCATGAACGACGAACACAGCATGCTGTGGTCGGGTCCGGACGGGCTTGACGGCAGCCGCGCAACGCGCTGCGACTACACTCGACCTTTGGCGTTGCGCAACGCCCTGCGCGGCCGTGCCGCGGACATCCCTTCCCGTGAACGGAGATCGGCTGCCCGTGCCCCGGCCACGCCGGGCGTGACGCGAAGGCGAGCCCAATCACCTGAGCACGGACGAGCAGGAGCACGGGAAGATAGAGATGTCGGCACCCAACAAGTCGTACGACCCGGTCGAGGTCGAGGCCCTCAAGCCCGAGGTGGTGGAGCAGGCGCGGGACGAGGCCGTCGCCGCCTTCGCCGCCGCCACCACGCTCGACGAGCTGAAGCAGGCCAAGGTCGCCCACACCGGCGACCGCTCCGCGCTCTCCCTCGCCAACCGCGAGATCGGCGCCCTGCCCCCGCACGCCAAGGCCGCCGCAGGCAAGCTGATCGGCCAGGCCCGCGGCGCCGTCAACCAGGCCCTCGCCAAGCGGCAGGCCGAGTTGGAGGCGGAGCGCGACGCCCGCGTGCTGGTCGAGGAGGCGGTGGACGTCACGCTGCCCTACGACCGCACCCCGCGCGGCGCCCGCCACCCGCTGACCACGCTGGCCGAGCGCATCGAGGACACCTTCGTCGCGATGGGCTACCAGGTCGCCGAGGGCCCCGAGGTCGAGGCCGAGTGGCTCAACTTCGACGCCCTCAACCTCGGCCCGGACCACCCGGCCCGCTCGATGCAGGACACCTTCTTCGTCCAGGCCCCGGACGGCTCCGCCGACTCCGGCGTGGTGCTGCGCACCCAGACCTCCCCGGTCCAGGCCCGCACCATGCTCGACCGCGAGCCCCCCGTCTACGTCGTGTGCCCGGGCCGGGTCTACCGCACGGACGAGCTGGACGCCACCCACACCCCGGTCTTCCGCCAGGTCGAGGGCCTCGCGGTGGACGAGGGCATCACCTTCGCCGACCTCAAGGGCACCATCGAGGTGCTGGTCGAGAAGCTGATCGGCACCGGCCTGGAACTGCGCTGGCGCCCCTCGTACTTCCCGTTCACCGAGCCGAGCGCCGAGATCGACCTGCAGTGCTTCGTGTGCCGCGGCGAGAGCGTCGGCAACCCGGACCGCCCGTGCCGCACCTGCTCCTCCGAGGGCTGGATCGAGCTCGGCGGCTGCGGCGTGGTGAACCCGCGCGTGCTGGTGGCCTGCGGCGTCGACCCGAACCGCTACAGCGGGTTCGCCTTCGGCCTGGGCCTGGAGCGGATCCTGATGAATCGTCACAACGTCGCCGACATGCGCGACATGGTCGAGGGTGACGTGCGCTTCACCCTCCCGTTCGGGATGGAGATCTGATGCGCGTCCCGCTTTCCTGGCTGCGCGAGTACGTCGACCTGCCGGCCGGCGAGACCGGTCGCGACGTCGCCGAGCGCCTGGTCCGGGCCGGCCTGGAGGTCGAGACCGTCGAGCAGCTCGGCGGCGACCTCAAGGGCCCGCTGGTGGTCGGCGAGGTGCTCTCCATCGAGGAGCTGTCCGGCTTCAAGAAGCCGATCCGGCACTGCTTCGTCAACGTCGGCGACGCCAACGGCACCGGCGAGCCGCAGGAGATCGTCTGCGGCGCGACCAACTTCGCGGTCGGCGACAAGGTCGTGGTCGTGCTCCCGGGCGCCGTGCTGCCCGGCCCGTTCCCGATCGCGGCCCGCCAGACCTACGGCCACACCTCGGCCGGCATGATCTGCTCCGCGCGCGAGCTCGGCATGGGCGACGACCACGCGGGCATCATCGTGCTCCCGCCGGAGTTCGAGCCGGGCACCGACGCGATCGAGCTGCTCCAGCTCGTCGACGAGGTGCTCGACATCGCCGTCACCCCGGACCGCGGCTACTGCCTGTCCATGCGCGGCGTGGCCCGCGAGGCCGCCGCCGCGTACGGGCTGCCGCTGGCCGACCCGGCGCTGCTCGACGTGCCGCCGGCGAACTCCTTCGGCTACCTGGTCAAGGTCAACGACCCGGCCGGCTGCGACCGCTTCGTGGCCCGCACGGTCGTCGGCGTGGACCCGAACGCCAAGTCCCCGATCTGGCTGCAGCGCCGCCTCCAGAAGGCCGGCATCCGCCCGATCTCGCTGACCGTCGACATCACCAACTACGTGATGCTGGAGGTCGGCCAGCCGCTGCACGCCTACGACAAGCAGCGCGTGGACGGCCCGATCACGGTCCGCCGGGCGGCCGAGGGCGAGATCCTCACCACCCTGGACGGCGTCAAGCGAAAGCTCGCCGCCGAGGACCTGCTGATCTGCGACAACAGCGGCCCGATCGGCCTGGCCGGCGTCATGGGCGGCGCCTCCACCGAGATCCTCGACCCGGCCGCCGGTCCGGGCACCACCGAGGTGATCATCGAGGCGGCGCACTTCGACCCGGTCGCCATCGCCCGCTCCGCCAAGCGGCACAAGCTGCCGTCCGAGGCGTCCAAGCGCTTCGAGCGCGGCGTCGACCCGGAGGCCGCCCGCGCCGCCGCGCAGCGCGCCGTCGACCTGCTGGTCCTGATCGCCGGCGGCACCGCCGAGGCCGGGGTCACCGACATCGCCGCGCCGCACCCGGTGCGCACCATCACCATCGCCGCGGACCTGCCCGACCGGGTCGCCGGCACCGCGTACGGTCGCGAGACCGTCACCCGGCGCCTGCAGGAGATCGGCTGCTCGGTCGCGGGCGCCGACGTCCTGGAGGTCACCCCGCCGACCTGGCGCCCCGACCTCACCGACCCGTACGACCTCGCGGAGGAGGTCATCCGACTGGAGGGCTACGACAACGTCCCCGCCCGGATGCCCGACGTGCCGCCGGGCAAGGGGCTGACCGAGGCCCAGCGCGTCCACCGCCGGATCGGCGTCGCGCTGGCCGGGGCCGGCTACGTCGAGGTGAACAACTACCCCTTCCTCGGCGAGCCCGCCTTCGAGGCGCTCGGCCTGGAGGCGGACGACCGCCGCCGCCGGACCGTCAAGCTGGTCAACCCGCTCAACGACGAGGAGCCGGCGCTGCGCACCACGCTGCTGCCGGGCCTGCTCGGGGCGCTGCGCCGCAACGTCGGCCGCGGCAACACCGACCTGGCGGTCTACGAGACCGGCACGGTCTTCCTGCCCAAGGACGAGCCGGCCGTGGCCCCGCGCCCGGCCGTCGACCGGCGCCCGAGCGACGAGGAGCTGGCCGCGCTGGACGCCGCGCTGCCGGACCAGCCGCGCCGGGTCGCCGTCGCCCTCGCGGGCGAGCGGATGCCCTCCGGCTGGTGGGGCGCCGGCGCCCAGGCCTCCTGGGCGGACGCCGTCGAGGCGGCCCGTACGGTGGCCCGCGCGGCCGGCGTCGAGCTGACCGTGCGCCAGGGCCAGCTGGCGCCCTGGCACCCGGGCCGCTGCGCCGAGCTCGTCGTCGCGGGCACCGACCGGGTCGTCGGCCACGCCGGTGAGCTGCACCCGCGCGTCGTCAAGGCGCTCGGCCTGCCGGCCCGCACGGCCGCGATGGAGATCGACGTCGACCTGCTCACCGCCGACGGCGCCGAGAAGGTCAGCGGCCCGGCCGTCTCCGGCTTCCCGGTGGCGACCCAGGACGTCGCGCTGATCGTCGACACGGCCGTCCCGGCCGCCGACGTGGAGGCCGCGCTGCGCACCGGCGCGGGCGAACTGCTGGAGGCCATCCGGCTGTTCGACGTCTTCACCGGCGAGCAGGTCGGCGAGGGCAAGAAGTCGCTGGCCTACGCGCTGCGCTTCCGCGCCGCCGACCGCACCCTGACCGCCGACGAGGCCACGGCCGCCCGCGAGGCCGCCGTCGCCGAGGCCGTCACCCGTACGGGAGCGGTGCTGCGCGGGGCCTGATCCCGCAGCGCCCGAGAGGGCCCCGTCCTGGACCGCGAGGTCCGGGGCGGGGCCCTCTCGCGTTTCCCCGGTTCTCCCGGCCTCCCGACTTGACGATCGATCACCCCGTCGCTTATCTCTTTACCTATGGAAGTAGATAAAGCCGATGACCAGCCCTCGCCGATCGAGTTCCGCCTCGACCCGGCCTCCGGCGTCCCGACCTACCTCCAGCTCGTGCAGCAGGTCGAACAGGCGCTGCGCATGGGCTGGTTGACGGAGGGGGACCGGCTGCCCCGGGTGCGGGAGGTGGTGGCGGGGCTGGCGATCAACCCCAACACCGTGCTCAAGGCGTACCGGGAGCTGGAGCACCGGGGACTCGCCGCGGGCCGCCGCGGGCAGGGCACGTTCGTGCGCGGGCTGCCCGCCGGGGTGGTGCCGCTGCGTGAACGGGCGGCGCTGCGGCGGGGGTTGTTGGACTGGATGCGCTCGGCGCGGGCCGCCGGGCTGGACGAGGGGGGGATGGCCGCGGTGTTCGAGGACGCGCTGCGCGACCTGCGTGAAGGCCGGGACGGGGTGGTGGCGTGACGGCCGCCGACACGGTGATCGACTGCGGCGGGCTGGGCAAGCGCTACCGCCGCTCCTGGGCGCTGCGGGACTGCAACCTCGCCGTCCCGGCCGGGCACGTCGTGGCCCTGGTCGGCCCGAACGGCGCCGGCAAGACCACGCTGCTCGGCCTGGCGGCCGGCCTGACCCTGCCCAGTGCGGGCGCGATGACCGTGCTCGGCGGTCAACTCCCCGGCTCTCCGCAGGCGTTGGACCGGATCGGCTTCGTGGCCCAGAACGCCGCGCTCTACCCGGGCCTGCGCGTGCGCGACCTGCTCGCGATGGGCCGTCACCTCAACCGCCGCTGGGACGCCGACCGGGCGCGCACCCACCTGGAGGGCCTCGGCATCCCCCTGGACCGCAAGTACGGGCGCCTCTCCGGCGGCCAGCAGGCCCAGGTCTCGCTCGCCCTGGCGCTCGCCAAGCGGCCCGAACTCCTGCTCCTGGACGAGCCGTTGGCCGCGCTCGACCCGCTCGCCCGGCACGACTTCATGGCCGTGCTGCTGACCGCCGTGGCCGAGGACGGCCTCTCGGTGGTCTTCTCCTCGCACGCCGTCAACGAGCTGGAGCAGAGCTGCGACTACCTGGTGGTGCTCGGCGGCGGCCGGGTCCAGGTGGCGGGGGAGGTGGACGACCTGGTGGCCGGCCACCGGATGCTCACCGGCCCGACCGCCGAGGCGGACGCGGTGGCCGGGCGGCTGCCGGTGGTCCGCGACCGCCGGGCCGGCGTCCAGTCCCACCTGCTGGTCCGCACCGGCGGCCTGGACGCCCCGGTCTCCGACGGCTGGCGCCAACAGCGCGTCGGCCTGGAGGAGTTGGTGATCGCCTACCTGCGCGAGCCGGCCGCCTCCGCCCTCCCCGGCCCGCGCGGGGCCGTCCGTCCGAACGAGAAGGTCCTGCAGTCGTGAGCGCAATCGCCCTTGGTGCGGCCACCGCCTCGCCGCGCCGCAGCGCCGTCCTGCGCGCCGCCGCCATCCGCCACCGCACGGCCGTGCTGACCCTGGTCGGCGTGATGGCGGCGCTGTCCGTCGCGATGCTGCTGCACGGCTGGTACGTCCACGCCGGCCTGCACCGCCTCGGGGCCGACTCCTGCGACCCGGACACCGTCGCGTGCCTGGCCAAGTACAAGCAGTTCATCCACCAGTACGGCATGCCGTTGCAGACCCTCGACGGGGTGCTCTACGTGCTCGGCGGCGGGTTCGGCGCCTTCGCCGGGGGACCGCTGCTGGCGAGGGAGTTCGAGCACGGCACGGTCCGCTTCGCGTGGACCCAGGGCGCCGGACGCTCCCGCTGGACGCTCGGCGCGGTGACCGTGGTCGGCGGCGCCGTCGTGGTCGTGGCCGCGCTGTTCGGGGTGGTGCAACGGTGGTGGAGCGAGCCGCTGGTCCGCGAGGCGGGGCAGTTCAACCCGGACATCTTCATGCAGACCTGGCCGGTGATGGCCGGCCGGGTGCTGCTGACCTTCGGGCTGGCCGTGCTCGCGGGCGCGGTGCTGCGCCGCACGGTGGTGGCGGTGGGCGTCGGGCTCGCGGGCTCCGTGGCCCTGCCCTTCGTCGCCCAGGCGTTCCGGACGCACTACCGGCCACCCCTGGAGGAGGCCGTGCACACGATGACGCCGCTCTCGCTGGACGGGCGCTGGGTGCTGGACGTCTGGTACTCGGACCCGGCCGGGAACCGGATCGGCACGGGCGAGTTCTACGACCGCGGCGGCGACTTCGCCCACCTCCAGGCGATGGTGCGCGACGGCGGCTACACCGCGCACCAGGTGTACCAGCCGGCGGACCGCTTCTGGCCGTTCCAGTTCATCGAGGCCGGCTGGATGCTGGCCCTGGGGATCGCGGCCTGCGCGGCGGCGGTCTGGTGGGTGCGCTGCCGGGCCGTCTGACGGAGAAGTTGAGGAGGGTGTGTCAAAACCCTTGCGGCAGCGGGGCTGTTGGGCGCTAATTTCTCGTTAGGAAAGTTTCCTAACCCCCACGGGAAACGGAGCGTGCACATGCGTCCTCAGCCCCGCCGCGCCCTCGGCATCGCCCTCGCCGCCGTCCTGGTGGCCGCACCCGCCGTGGTCGTCTCCGCCGGTGCGGCCGACGCCGCGCCGACGGCGGCCGTCCGGCTCAAGGGAGTCGGACTCGACGACCCGCACGAGAAGGACATCGCGATGCAGTTGGTGTCGAGTGCGGAGAACTCCTCGCTGGACTGGAAGGCCCAGTACAAGTACATCGAGGACATCGGTGACGGGCGCGGCTACACCGCCGGCATCATCGGGTTCTGCTCCGGCACGGGCGACATGCTCGACCTCGTCCAGCACTACACCGCGCTCAAGCCCGGCAACGTGCTCGCCAAGTACCTGCCGGCGCTGAAGAAGGTCAACGGCAGCGCGTCGCACGCCGGTCTCGGCACCCCGTTCGTCAAGGACTGGGCCGCCGCCGCCAAGGACCCGGTCTTCCAGCAGGCCCAGAACGACGAGCGCGACCGGGTGTACTTCAACCCCGCCGTCGGCCGGGCCAAGGCGGACGGGCTGCGCGCGCTCGGCCAGTTCGCCTACTACGACGCCATCGTCATGCACGGCCCCGGAGACGGGTCCGACAGTTTCGGCGGCATTCGCGCCGCGGCCATGAAGAAGGCCAGGACCCCGGCCCAGGGTGGCGACGAGGCCACCTACCTCAAGGCCTTCCTGGAGGCCCGCAAGGTGGTCATGAAGAAGGAGGAGGCCCACTCCGACACCAGCAGGGTCGACACCGAGCAGACGGTCTTCCTCAATGCGGGGGACTTCGACCTCAACCCGCCGCTGCACTGGAAGGTCTACGGCGACAGCTACTCGATAGCGAGCTGAGCCCCCGGTGGGCCGGAGGGGATCCCCCCCTGGCCCACCGCACCCTCGTCCGCAATTAATAAGTCCCCTGAATTATCAATATCCACCCCGAATTCGATCTTCGAAAGTGTGAAAGTCCTGTTCATCCCATAACGAATCGAGCATGGGGATAACGAAGTCTCCTCCCCTTATTGACGCATTCGCCCGGTGGGGCTTGACTCCCTCCCCTGCCGCACCGTTCGCGGCGCAGTACAGGAGGCACCACCGAACATGAACAGAGCCATGCGTCTCGCGGCCACGGGCACGGCCGCCGTGTCGCTCGCACTCACCCTCGCGGCCTGCGGGCAGACCGGCGCGGCGCAGAAGCCGGCCTCCGGCGGAGGCGGCGAGGCCATCGGTCTCCTCCTGCCCGACAACGCCTCCTCCACGCGTTACGACGCGTTCGACAAGCCGCTGATCCAGCAGACGGTGACCGGCCTCTGCACCCAGTGCACCCTCGACTACGCCAACGCGGGCGGCGAGGCGATCACCCAGAAGAAGCAGTTCGACGACCTGGTCGCCAAGGGCGTGAAGGTCATCCTGCTCGACCCGGTCGACGCCAAGGTCACCGCACCGTGGGTCGACGCCGCCAACGCCAAGGGCATCAAGGTCGTGTCCTACGACCGGCTGGCGCAGGGCAAGGTCGCCGCGTACGTGTCCTTCGACAACGAGCGCACCGGCGAACTCCAGGGCCAGTCCCTGCTCGACGCGCTCGGCTCCAAGGCCTCCTCGGCCAACGTCGTGATGATCGACGGCGCCGAGTCCGACCCCAACGCCGCGCAGTTCAAGGCGGGCGCGCACCAGGTGCTGGACGGCAAGGTCAAGAAGATCGCCTACGAGCAGTCCGGCGAGTGGAAGACCGACGTCGCCACGGCGAAGATGAACGAGGCCATCCAGAGCCTCGGGAAGGACGGCATCCAGGCCGTCTACGCCGGGAACGACGGCATGGCCGGCGCCGTCATCGAGGCGCTGAAGACCGCGGGCATCAAGAACGTCCCCGTGGGCGGCCAGGACGCGTCCATCGACGCGGTGCGCCGGATCCTCACCGGCGAGCAGGCCTACACCATCTACAAGCCGTACAAGCCGGAGACGGACGCGGCCGGCAGCATCGCCGTCCAGCTCGCCGAGGGCATGGACATCAGCACGACCGCGACCACCCTCACCTCCAGCAACGGGCTGCAGATCCCCTCGCTGCTGCTCACCCCGATCGTGGTGACCAAGGCGAAGGTCGAGGCCACGGTGGTCGGCGGCGGCCTCTACAAGGCGGCCGACATCTGCACCCAGCAGTTCGCGGCGGCCTGCGCCTCGGCCGGGGTCCAGTAGCCGGAGCGCCGGAAAAGGGGCGCCCGGGGGGGCGCGCGCGGGGCGCGGCGGGGCGCCCGGGCGCGGCGCGCGCGCCGCGGCGCGGCCCAGCGCCGCGC
>NZ_JBHWGV010000056.1:17334-56118 GCF_042732955.1 Kitasatospora sp. NPDC059747
GGGGCGCGCCGGCCCCCCGCGCCCGCCCCCGCCCGCGCCCCCCCGTTCGAGGGTCGGCGCGACGGCTCAGACGCTCGCGGTGTAGTCGTAGAAGCCGCGGCCGGACTTGCGGCCGAGCAGACCGGCGTCGACCATCCGGGACAGCAGCGGGGGAGCGGCGTACAGCGGCTCCTTGTACTCGTCGTACATCGACTCGGCGATCGACACGATGGTGTCCAGGCCGATCAGGTCGCACAGCCGCAGCGGGCCCATCGGGTGGGCGCAGCCGGCCTCCATGCCCTTGTCGATGTCGGAGGCGGTGGCCACGCCCGACTCGAACATCCGCACCGCGGACAGCAGGTACGGCACCAGCAGGGCGTTGACGACGAAGCCGGCCCGGTCGCGGGCGCGGATCGGCTCCTTGCCGAGCACCTCGGTGGCGAAGGCCTCGACCCGCTCGGTGGTGGCGCCCGAGGTGGTCAGGGTCGGGATGACCTCGACCAGCTTCTGCACCGGCGCCGGGTTGAAGAAGTGCAGACCGATGACCTGCTCGGGCCGCGAGGTGGCGGCGGCCAGCTTGACGATCGGGATCGACGAGGTGTTGGAGGCGAGGATCGCGTCGCGGCGCTGGACCACCTGGTCCAGGGTCTGGAAGATCTGGACCTTGATGTCCTCGCGCTCGGCGACCGCCTCGACGACCAGGTCGCGGTCGGCGAAGTCGGCCAGGTCGGTGGTGAAGGACAGCCGGGCCAGGGCCTCGTCCCGCTGCTCGGGCGCCAGCTTGCCGCGCTTGACCGCCGTCTCCAGGGAGTTGGTCAGCCGGGTGCGGCCGAACTCCAGGGCCTCCCCGCTGGCCTCGGACACCAGGACGTCCAGCCCGGCCCGGGCGAAGACCTCCGCGATGCCCGACCCCATCAGGCCGCAGCCGATCACTCCGACGCGCGCGATGTCACTCACTAGTTGCCCTTCGGTGGTGCTGGGGGTCGCCCAGCGACAGGTGGCCCAGCGTGGCGCTGGTCGGCCCAGCGGTGCTGCTGGACTACGGGCCGGTGTGCCGGAATGGGTGCACCGGTGCACCGTCCCGACGACGTTACTACTCCCTACCGGCCAGTAGGTCACCCCCTCCCCGGCCCGGTGCCGCGCCCGGCACCACGCACCCGAACGGGTGACGGCGCTCCGCCCGCCCGTGCGCCCGGACCCGCGGCCGCCCGGCGCCCGACAGAATGCCGCAGACGGGGGCCGGGGACGGACGAGGGAGCGCGCAGTGCCGACGGGATCGCTCACGGGGCAGGTCGCCCTGGTCACCGGAGCCGGCCGCGGGATCGGCCGCGAGATCGCCATCGGGCTCGCCGCCGAGGGCATGGCCGTCGGCCTGGTCGGCCGCACCCACGCGACGCTCACCGACACGCTCAAGGAGTGCGTCCGGCACGGCTCGCGCGGCGTCGCCGTGACGGCCGACGTCACCCGCCCCGGCTCGGTGCGCGAGGCCGTCCGGCTCGTCGAGCGCGACCTCGGCCCGGTCGACCTGCTGGTCAACAACGCCGGGCAGGTGGACCGCACCGAGGCCCCGATCTGGGAGACCGACCCCAACCAGTGGTGGCAGGTCGTCGAGACCAACCTGCGCGGCCCCTACAACCTCCTGCGCTGCGTCCTGCCCGGCATGGTCGAGCGCCGCCGCGGCCGCGTCGTCAACCTCAACTCCGGCTTCGCGCTGCGCCCGGACGGCCACTACACCGCGTACGCGACGTCCAAGGGCGCGCTGCTCAAGCTCTCCGACAACATGGCGGACTCGCTCGCCGAGCACGGCGTCGTCGTGCTCGACATCAGCCCCGGTGCGGTGGCCACCGACATGACGGCCGGGATGCCGATGTTCCGGGACATGAAGGCCTGGGGCTCGATCCCGTACATGGTCGCGGTCACCGTCGACGCGGCGCGGGGCCGGTTCGACGCGCTGCACGGACGCTTCATCCACGCCGGGCGCGACGACCTGGCGGAGCTCGTCCGCCGCGCGGAGGAGATCCGCGGGACGGACGCGAGGACGCTGCGGCTGCGCCCGTACAAGGACGACGACCCGATGGCCTGAGGCCTTCGGCGGCCCGCCCGGGGCCGGGCTCAGACCGCGGCGAGCTCCTCGTCGGTCAGGCTGCCCGGCGCCCGGCCGGTGCGGGCGAACTCCTCGGCCAGCCGCTGGAACGCCTCGTTGGCCGGCGTCGGCACCCCGTGCAGCCGTCCGAGCAGCACGATCTCGCCGTTCAGGTAGTCCGTCTCGATCGAGCCCGCCCCGCGCGCCAGGCTCTGCCAGGTCGAGCTGCCGCCGCGCGGGGCCCCCTCGACCGGCTCGATCCGCAGCGTCGCGTCGACCAGCCGGACCATCTCCTCCGGGTCGTGGTGCGCGATCCCGGCGGCGGCCAGCACGGCCGCGCCCTCCGCCGTCAGGCGCCGGTACAGTCCGCGGCGCAGCTCGCCCTCGTACGGGCCGGCGACGGCGTTCAGGGCGTTGCCGAGGTTGCCGAGCAGCTTGGTGTACTTCCAGCCCATCACGTCGGCCTCGACCGGGGCACTGAAGCCCGCCCGCTCCAGGTCCGCGGCGATCCGGGCGGCCCGCCCGCCGGCGCCCGCGGGGTAGGCGCCGATCCGCAGCACCCCGCTGACGGGCGTGCCGCCGGCGCTGACCCGCCCCGGCTCCAGGTGGGTGGACGGCATCCAGACGCACACCGCCAGCACCTCGCGGAAGCGGCGCAGCGCGAGCCGCTCGTTCTCCACCCCGTTCTGCGCGCACACCACCGGCAGCTGCTCGCCCGCCGTGCCGCCGCCGGCGACCGGGCGCGGCGCCCACGCGGCCAGCGCGCCGGCGGTGTCCTGCGTCTTGACGGCGAGCACCAGGACGTCGTCCGGGCGCAGCTCCAGCTCCTCCGGCCCGGACACGGCCGGGACCGGCAGCGTCCGGGTGCCGTCCGGTGCGCCGAACGTCAGCCCGTGCTCGCGCAGCGCCGCGAAGTGCGCTCCCCGCGCGACCAGCACGACGTCGCGCCCGCTCTCGTGCAGCCGGGCACCGATCGTGCCGCCGACCGCGCCCGCCCCGATGATGATGTAGCGCATGCGCGAAGCATGGCACGCCGGTGGTGCGCCGGGGGCCGGGTCAGGCGCAGAGCTGACTGGCGGTCACCGGGCCGAGGCCGGCCTTGGCGAGGCCGTCCAGGATGGCCGGCAGGGCGTCCACCGTGCACTGGTGGCCCATGTGCAGCGCGACCACCGAGCCGCCGCGCACCGAGTTGAGGATCCGCCGCTGCAACTCGGCGGCGGACGGGTCGGCGTAGTCGCGCGGGTCCACGTCGAAGGAGAGCACGTGCTCGTAGCCGACGGCCTTCGCCTGCTCGCGCACCATCGGCGTCGCGTACTGGGCGGCGGACGGGCGGAACCAGCGGCCGATCGAGCCGGTGAGGCGCTGCAGCCGCTCCGCGCACTGGGCGATCTCGGCACGGGCCTGGTCGGGGCTCATCGCGGAGATGTTGAGGTGGTTCTGGGTGTGGTTGCCCAGCTCGTGGCCGCCGTCGAGGATGCGCCGGGCCATCTGCGGCTGCTGGTCGAGCCAGCTGCCGACGGCCATGACGGTCAGCTTGGCGCCGCGCTGCTCGGCGATCTCCAGCAGGGCGGTGGCGAGCTTCGGGTCGCCGCTGCCGTGGAACGTCAGCGCCACGTTCTTGCCGGTGCGCGGCCCGTACGCGACCTCCAGCGGGGTGCCGGGGGCGAGCGGCGGCAGCACGGGCGGGGCGGGCGGCGCGGTGGCGGTGGCGGTGGGCTGCGGCGCGGCCGGATCGGGGGAGGCCGGGCCCTCGCCGCCGTTCCACGCGGGGTCCGTGGTGTGCTGCGGATCGCCGTGCTGCTGCGGGTCGACGTTGCCCGGGTGCACGGCGAGCGAGCCCGGGTCGGCGCGGCGGGGCGCGCCGCTCCCGCACGCGGTGAGGACCCCGCCGGCGGCGGAGAGGGCGGCGAGTTTGGCGGCGGTGCGCAGTACGGCGCGGCGATCGGCAGTCATCGGCAGCCAGCATAGAGACGACGCGCCGGGGCGGCGATCCGGGAACACGCGCGTTGACACCCTGTTTGACGTGCACACACACCTCTCGGTGGGGGCTGCGTAAACCTGAACTCGCCGTGTTTCCACGGCGTGTCGTCGGATACGATCCGGTCGCACCGCGTGCTACGGGGGCGGGGCACCACCGCGGCGGGGCGTTCCCGCCGCGGGAAGCGCAGTGAGCAATGGGGGCGGAACGACATGCACGAGGACACGGCGGACACGGCGACCGGCGGTTCGGACTGGGACTGGGTCGGGGCGGAGGACTGGCAGCCGCCGACCGAGCTCGACACCGGGATACCCCACACCGCCCGGATGTACGACTACTACCTGGGCGGCAAGGACAACTTCGAGGCCGACCGCAAGGCCGCCGAGGCCGCCATCGCCGCCTACCCGGCGCTGCCGCTGCTGGCCCGCACCAACCGGGAATTCCTCGGCCGCGCGGTCGAGTTCGCGGCCGGCCGGGGCATCCGGCAGTTCGTCGACATCGGCACCGGCATCCCCGCCGCGGGCTCGACCAGCGAGGTCGCGCGGAAGGTCGCCCCGGACGCGCACGTCGTGTACGTCGACAACGACCCGATCGTCGCCACCCACGCCCGCGCGCTGCTGGCCGGCCACCCCGCCGGGCACACCTCGGTCATCGAGGCCGACCTGCGCGACCCCGAGGCGATCCTCGGCCACCCGGCCCTGCGCGCCGCCGTCGACCTGGCCGAGCCGGTCGCGCTGATGCTGGTGGCCGTCCTGCACTTCGTCCGCGACGAGGAGGGCGCGCAGAAGATCGTCGCCACCCTGCGCGACGCGCTCGCCCCCGGCAGCGCCCTGATCCTCTCCCACGGCAGCCCCGACTTCGCCTCGCGGCAGAGCGTGGACGAGGGCGCCCGCATCTACAAGGGCGCGAGCGCCCCGCTGGTGCTGCGTCCGCGCGCGAGCGTCGAACCCTTCTTCGGCGACTTCGAGTTCGCCGGCCCCGGCCTCGTCCAGCTCCCGCTCTGGCGCCCCACCGCCGGCCACGTCTCCACCACCGACCTCCCCGAAGGCTGGCAGGACGTGTCCGCGTACGCGGGCGTCGCGTTCAAGAAATAGCCGTCTCCCCGAGCACCTCCGCAGGTCGGATCGCGGGCGGGCCCCGGCACCCCCCTCCCGGCGCCGGGACCCTCCCGCACTCACTGCTCCGCACACTAGACGGCAGCACTGACAACGCCTCACCCGTACGGGTTAGCCTGCGGCGTGACCCCAGCACTGCCGCCCCTGCCCCCGGCCGTCGTCGACCTCCTGGACGCCCTCGACGCCCCGCCCCGGCTGCGCGCGCATCTCGCGCTCGTCCACGAAGTCGCCGTGACGATCGCCGACCACTGCGCCGCCACCGGCCTGGACCTCGACCGCGAGGCGCTGCTGTACGGCGCCGCCACCCACGACATCGGCAAGACCGTCCACCCCGAGGAGCTCTCCGGCCCCGGCTCGGCCCACGAGCCCGCCGGCCACGCACTGCTGCGCGAGCGCGGCGTCCCCGAGCGGCTGGCCCGCTTCGCCCGCAGCCACGCCAGCTGGGGCGAGCCGGGCGTCACCGTCGAGGAGCTGCTGGTCGGCCTGGCCGACAAGGCGTGGAAGAACAGCCGGGTCCGCGACCTGGAGGACCGCGTGGTCGAGCGCCTCGCGACCGCCACCGGCCGCGCGCCCTGGGAGGTGTTCCTCGACCTCGACGACCTGCTCACCCGGATCGGCGACGACGCCCCGCGCCGGCTCGCCGTGCAGGCCGCGTACCCCGTCCGGTAGCTCAGCGCCCGCGCAGCTCGTCGAGGTCGCGGCGCTCGCGCTTGGTGGGGCGTCCGGCGCCGCGGTCGCGCTCGAAGAACGGGGCGACGAGCTCGCGCGGCGGGCGGGGCGGGCTCTGGTCGGTGAGGCACTCGGCCGCCACGGACGCCCCGACCCGCTTGCGGATCGGCTTGCGCACCACGACGACCCGCTCGTACCCCCCCTCGCGGACCCGCACCTCGTCGCCCGCCCGCAGCGGCTGGGCCGGCTTGGCCCGCTCGCCGTTCACGCGGACGTGCCCCGCCCGGCAGGCGGCCGCCGCCAGCGCGCGCGTCTTCACGAGCCGGACCGACCAGATCCAGCTGTCCACGCGGACGCTTCCCTCGTCTTCAGCCATTCCGGAAGTCTAGGACCATGGCTCTATGCAGCGCGTACGGCCGCCGGCGCCTCCTGGACGGCCCAGCCGTTCCCGTCCGGATCGTTGAAGAACACGAACGAGTTCCAGGCCTCGCCGTGCCCGTTCACCCGCACCCCGGCCTCGAAGTGCTGCACCGGGCTGACCTCCACGCCGCGCGCCGCCAGTTCGGCGTGCGCCTTGTCGATGTCCGCCACCACCAGCTGCAGGCCCTTGACGGACCCGGGCGGTGCCTCGATCACGCCCTTGCCGACGACGATCGAGCACCGGGAGCCCGGTGGCGTCAGCTGCACCACCCGGACCCCGTCGCGCAGCCGGGTGTCGTGATCGACGGTGAAGCCGGCCTGCTCCTCGTAGAACACCTTCGCGCGGTCCACGTCCGCCACCGGGAGCACGACCACTTCGAGCTTCCAGTCCATCGCCCTCACCCCTCTCGGTCGGGGCTCTTCCAGTATCCGTCCGAATCCGTTCCCCGTCGGCTCGTCGGCTAGCCTGAGAAGACGATGAATCCCCAGAGCACGCCCGCCGCCACAGCGCCGTTCACCACCCCGTTCGGCACCTTCGACCTCACCAGGTACCCCGAGGACCCGCGCGAGCGGCTGCGCGCCTGGGACGCCGCCGACGAGTACCTGCTGCGCCACCTCGCCGGCGAGGCCGACAGCGCCGGCGGCACCGCCACCGAGCTGGCCGGCCGCCGCGTCGCCGTCCTCGGCGACCGCTGGGGCGCCCTGGCCACCGCGCTGGCCGCGCACCGGCCCGTGCAGATCGGCGACTCCCACCTCGGCCGCGAGGCCACCCGCGCCAACCTCGCCCGCGCCGGCGCCCCCGCCGACCCGGACCGGCTGCTCACCACCCGGGACACCCCGCCGGAGCGGATCGACGTCCTGCTGGTGCGCGTCCCCAAGAGCCTCGCCCTGCTGGAGGACCAGCTGCACCGGCTCGCCCCCGCCGTCCACCCCGGCACGGTCGTGATCGGCACGGGCATGGTCACCGAGATCCACACCTCCACCCTCGAACTCTTCGAGAAGGTCCTCGGCCCCACCCGCACCTCGCTGGCCGTCCGCAAGGCCCGGCTGATCTTCTGCACCCCCGACCCGGCGCTCGACCCCGGCCCCAACCCGTGGCCGCACCGCTACGCCCTGCCCGCCGACATCGGCCCGGTCTCCGGGCGCACGGTCGTCAACCACGCCGGCACCTTCTGCGCCGAGCGCCTCGACATCGGCACCCGCTTCTTCCTCGGCCACCTGCCGGTTCCCGCCCCCGGCGACCGCGTGGTCGACCTGGGCTGCGGCAACGGCGTGGTAGGCACCGCCGCCGCCCTGGCGGGCCCGGGCGCCGAACTGCTCTTCGTCGACGAGTCCCACCAGGCCGTCGCCTCCGCCGAGGAGACGTTCCGGGCGAACCTCGGCACCGAGGCCAGGGCCGAGTTCCTGACGGCGGACGCGCTCGCGCCCGGGGTGATCGCCCCCGGCTCGGTGGACCTCGTCCTGAACAACCCCCCGTTCCACTCGCACCAGGCGACCACCGACGCCACCGCGTGGCGGATGTTCACCGGCGCCCGCCGCGCCCTGCGCCCGGGCGGCGAGCTCTGGGTGGTCGGCAACCGCCACCTCGGCTACCACGTCAAGCTGCGCCGCCTGTTCGGCAACTGCCAACTCGTGGCCGGGAACCCCAAGTTCGTGGTGCTGCGAGCCGTCAAGCGCTGAGCCCGGCCGACCGCCCGCCGGTCCCGGCGGGTGGTCTCCGCACATACTCCTTGCATGAATGTTCCGTGCTGCGTATATTCATGCCACGACCAAGGAGGAACGCCATGGCATTGCGAGTCGCCGTCGCCGGCGCGAGCGGATACGCGGGCGGCGAGGTGCTGCGCCTGCTGCTCGGCCACCCCGAGATGGAGATCGGGGCGCTGACCGGCGGATCGAACGCCGGTACGAGGCTGGGTGCGCTGCAGCCGCACCTGATCCCGCTCGCCGACCGTGTCCTGGAGCCCACCACCCCCGAGGTGCTGGCCGACCACGACGTGGTGTTCCTCGCGCTGCCGCACGGCCAGTCCGCGGCGGTCGCCGAGGCGCTCGGCCCGAACGTGCTGGTCGTCGACTGCGGCGCCGACTTCCGGCTCAAGGCCGCCGCCGACTGGGAGCAGTTCTACGGCTCCGCGCACGCCGGCACCTGGCCCTACGGCCTGCCCGAACTGCCCGGCCACCGGGCCGCGTTGAAGGGCAGCAACCGGATCGCCGTGCCCGGCTGCTACCCGACGGCCGTCTCGCTCGCGCTGTTCCCGGCCTACGCCGCCGGGCTCGCCGAGCCCGAGGCCGTCGTGGTCGCCGCCTCCGGCACCTCCGGCGCGGGCAAGGCGGCCAAGACGCACCTGCTCGGCAGCGAGGTCATGGGCAACGTGAGCCCGTACGGCGTCGGCGGCGTGCACCGGCACACCCCCGAGATGGCGCAGAACCTCAGCCCGCTCGCGGGCGAGCCGGTCACCGTCTCCTTCACGCCCACGCTCGTCCCGATGCCGCGCGGCATCCTCGCGACCTGCTCCGCCAAGGCCCGCCCCGGCGTGACGGCCGAGGGACTGCGCGCCGCCTACGCCGAGGCGTACGGGACCGAGCCGTTCGTCCACCTGCTGCCCGAGGGCCAGTGGCCGCAGACCAGCAGCGTGTACGGCGCCAACACCGCCCTCGTCCAGGTCGCCCTGGACCCGGCCGCCGGGCGGATCATCGCGATCAGCGCGATCGACAACCTCGTCAAGGGCACCGCCGGCGGCGCGGTGCAGAGCATGAACATCGCCCTCGGCCTGCCCGAGGACCTGGGCCTTCCCCTGAACGGAGTCGCACCGTGACCAGTCCCGCCGTGACCAGTCCTGTGGGCGTCGGAGTGACGGCCGCCAAGGGCTTCCGCGCCGCCGGGGTCACCGCCGGCATCAAGGCCTCCGGCACCCCTGACCTCGCCCTCGTCGTCAACGACGGCCCCTCGTTCGCCGCCGCCGGCGTGTTCACCGCGAACCGCGTCAAGGCCGCGCCCGTCCTGTGGTCCGAGCAGGTCCTCAAGGGCGGCCTGGTCTCCGCCGTCGTCCTCAACTCCGGTGGCGCCAACGCCTGCACCGGCCCGCTCGGCTTCCAGGACACCCACGCCACCGCCGAGAAGGCGGCCGAGGAGCTGAAGGTCAACGCGGCCGAGGTCGCCGTCGCCTCCACCGGCCTGATCGGCGTCCGCCTGCCGATGGACATCCTGCTGCCCGGCGTCGCCCTGGCCGCCCAGGAGCTCAGCGCGACCGGCGGCGAGGCCGCCGCGATCGCCATCAAGACCACCGACACCGTCCACAAGACCGCCCAGGTCACCAGCCCGGCCGGCTGGACGGTCGGCGGCATGGCCAAGGGCGCGGGCATGCTCGCCCCGAGCCTCGCCACCATGCTGGTCGTGCTCACCACCGACGCCGTCGCCGACGCCGCCGCCCTCGACGCGGCCCTGCGCGGCGCCACCCGCACCACCTTCGACCGGATCGACTCCGACGGCTGCATGTCGACCAACGACACCGTGCTGCTGCTCGCCTCCGGAGCCTGCGGCGTCACCCCGGACGCGGCCGAGTTCGCCGAGGCCGTCCGCACCGTCAGCGCCGACCTCGCCCGCCAGCTGATCTCCGACGCCGAGGGCGCGAGCAAGGACATCCGGATCGACGTCACCGGCGCCGCCACCGAGGACGAGGCCGTCGACGTCGCCCGCACGATCGGCCGCAACAACCTGCTCAAGTGCGCCATCCACGGCGAGGACCCCAACTGGGGCCGGGTGCTGGCCGCGATCGGCACCACCAGCGCCGCCTTCGACCCCGACGCGCTGGACGTCGCCATCAACGGCGTCTGGGTCTGCAAGGACGGCGGCGTCGGCGAGGACCGCGACCTCGTGGACATGAGCGGCCGGGACGTCGTCATCACCGCGAACCTCAACGCCGGTACGGCGAGCGCCTCGCTGTGGACCAACGACCTGACGGCCGACTACGTTCACGAGAACAGCGCCTACTCGACCTGACCGGCGTCACTTCGCCCACGCCATCCTGGTCCGCGCAACCCGAGCCGCGGCATCCGTTCCGCGCCATCCTCCCCAGCCTCTGGCCGGGGGGACCCCCATCGACGAGGGAAACCCGTGCAGATCGCACCCAAGGGCGAACAGGCCCGCAACAACACCGCGTTGCCGAAGGCCATAACGCTGATCGAGGCGCTGCCGTGGCTGGAGCGCTTCCACGGCAAGACCGTCGTGATCAAGTTCGGCGGCAACGCGATGGTCGACGACAGCCTCAAGGCGGCCTTCGCCCAGGACGTCGTCTTCCTCCGCTACGCCGGCCTGCACCCCGTCGTCGTGCACGGCGGCGGCCCGCAGATCAGCGCCCAGCTGGACAAGCTCGGCCTGGAGTCCAGCTTCACCAACGGCCTGCGCGTCACCACCCCCGAGACCATGGACGTCGTCCGGATGGTGCTCGCCGGGCAGGTGCAGCGCGAACTGGTCGGCCTGCTCAACGAGCACGGCCCGTTCGCCGTCGGCATGACCGGCGAGGACGCGCACACCATGACGGCCGTCAAGCGCTACGCGGTGGTGGACGGCGAGCAGGTCGACATCGGCCTGGTCGGCGACATCGTCAACATCGAGGCCGGCGCGGTGAAGGCGCTCATCGCCGACGGCCGCATCCCGGTCATCTCCTCGATCGCGCGCGGCACCGACGGCCACGTCTACAACATCAACGCCGACACCGCCGCCTCCGCCCTCGCGGTCGCGCTCGGCGCCGAGATGCTGGTCGTCCTCACCGACGTCGAGGGCCTGTACAAGGACTGGCCCGACTCCGACGACGTGATCAGCCAGCTCGGCGCAAGCGAGCTGGAGGCGCTGCTGCCCGGCCTGGCCAGCGGCATGCTCCCCAAGATGGAGGGCTGCCTGCGCGCCGTCCGCTCCGGCGTGGGCACCGCCAGGGTGCTGGACGGCCGGGTGCCGCACAGCCTCCTGCTGGAGATCTTCACCGACGAGGGCATCGGCACGATGGTCGTGCCGGACGACGAACCGACCGTGACCGGGGGACTGGCATGACGCACAACGAGCAGCTCGCCGAGCGCTGGCAGCACGCCTTCACCGACAACTACGGCACCCCGCGCATCCCGCTGGTCCGCGGCGAGGGCGCCAAGCTGTGGGACGCGGACGGCAAGCAGTACACCGACCTGCTCGGCGGCATCGCCGTCAACGCCCTCGGCACCGCCCACCCGGCCGTCGTCGAGGCCGTGAGCCGGCAGATCGCCACCCTCGGCCACGTCTCCAACCTCTTCATGGCCGAGCCGACCATCGCCCTCGCCGAGCGGCTGCTGGAGCTGGACGGCCGCGAGGGCGGCCGGGTGTTCTTCTGCAACTCCGGCGCCGAGGCCAACGAGGCCGCGTTCAAGATCAGCCGCCGCACCGGCCGCACCCACCTGGTCGCCCTGGAGGGCGGCTTCCACGGCCGGACGATGGGCGCGCTCGCGCTCACCGGCCAGCCCGCCAAGCAGGACCCGTTCCGCCCGCTGCCCGGCGACGTCACCCACGTCCCGTTCGGCGACGTCGAGGCGCTGCGCGCGGCCGTCACCACCGAGACCGCCGCCGTCTTCCTGGAGCCCATCCAGGGCGAGAACGGCGCGATCCCGCTGCCCGAGGGCTACCTGCTCGCCGCGCGCGAGATCACCCGGGCCACCGGCACGCTGCTCGTCCTGGACGAGATCCAGACCGGCGTCGGCCGCACCGGGCACTGGTTCGCCCACCAGGCCGTCGAGGGCGTCGAGCCGGACGTCGTCACCCTCGCCAAGGCGCTCGGCGGCGGCCTGCCGATGGGCGCGGTGCTCGCCTTCGGGCCGGCCGCCGAGCTGCTCACCCCGGGCCAGCACGGCACCACGTTCGGCGGCAACCCGGTGGCCGCGGCGGCCGGGCTCGCGGTGCTCGACACGATCGAGTCCGAGGGCCTCCTGGAGCACGTCCGCAAGATCGGCGACCGGCTGCGCCAGGGCGTCGAGGCGCTCGGCGACCCGCTGGTCTCGCACGTGCGCGGCGCCGGCCTGCTGCTCGGCATCGTGCTCACCGAGCCGGTGTCCGCGCAGGTCCAGGCCGTCGCGCAGGAGGCCGGGTTCCTGGTCAACGCCGCCGTCCCGGACGCCGTCCGGCTCGTTCCGCCGCTCGTGCTGACCGAGCAGGAGGCGGACGCCTTCCTCGCGGCGCTGCCCGGCATCCTCCGATCGGTGCGCGAGGGCGCCCCGGCCGATGCGAGCCGACGGTAGTCCGGGAGAATAATCACATGACCGCTTCCAACCCCGGCCCGTCCGCCGCCGGCCCGACGCCGCAGGTGCCGCAGACCCGCACCGCGCGCCACCGCCGGATCGTGGACCTGCTCACCCGCCAGCCCGTGCGCTCGCAGAGCCAGCTCGCCAAGCTGCTCGCCGACGACGGACTCGTGGTGACCCAGGCCACCCTCTCCCGGGACCTGGACGAGCTGGGCGCGGTCAAGATCCGCAACCGGGACGGCGCGCTCATCTACGCCGTCCCGGCCGAGGGCGGCGACCGCACGCCGCGAGCCCCGATGGGGGAGTCGGCCAGCGAGGGCCGGATGGCCCGGCTGGCCGGCGAGCTCATGGTCTCCGCCACCGCCTCCGGCAACCTGGTCGTGCTGCGCACCCCGCCGGGCGCCGCGCAGTTCCTCGCCTCGGCGATCGACCAGGCCGAGGTGTTCGAGATCATCGGCACGATCGCGGGCGACGACACCGTCCTGCTGATCAGCCGGGACCCGTCGGGCGGGCAGGCGCTCGCCGACCACCTCATGCAACTCGCCCAGGCGAAGGCGCAGTAACGCGTCCGACCCCGCACGACCCGCGCAGGACCCCTCAGCCCCGGCCGGTGGAGCACTCCACCGGCCGGGGTTTTGTGTTTCATACGGCGTAGTGCATACTTATGCCCATCGCCGCAAACCTGTACGGCCCCGAACGTGGAGTTGAGAGGAGAAAGCCGTGACCGAGCGCGTCATACTCGCCTACTCGGGCGGACTGGACACGTCCGTCTGCATCGGCTGGATCGCCGAGGAGACGGGCGCGGAGGTCATCGCCGTCGCCGTCGACGTCGGCCAGGGCGGCGAGGACCTCGACGTCATCCGTCAGCGCGCGCTGGACTGCGGCGCCGTCGAGGCCGAGGTCGCGGACGCCCGGGACGAGTTCGCCGACGAGTACTGCCTGCCCGCCATCAAGGCCAACGCGCTCTACCAGGGCCAGTACCCGCTGGTCTCCGCGCTCTCCCGGCCGGTCATCGTCAAGCACCTGGCCGCCGCCGCGAAGAAGCACGGCGCCACCACCGTCGCCCACGGCTGCACCGGCAAGGGCAACGACCAGGTCCGCTTCGAGGTCGGCATCAACTCCCTGGCCCCCGGCCTCAGGTGCATCGCCCCGGTCCGCGACTACGCGATGACCCGGGACAAGGCCATCGCCTTCGCCGAGGCCAAGGGCCTGCCGATCGCCACCACCAAGAAGTCGCCGTACTCGATCGACCAGAACGTCTTCGGGCGGGCCGTCGAGACCGGCTTCCTGGAGGACATCTGGAACGCCCCGATCGAGGACGTCTACGAGTACACGCAGGACCCGGCCGCCCCGCGCGAGGCCGACGAGGTCGTCATCACCTTCGAGGCCGGCGTCCCGGTCGCGATCGACGGCCGCAAGGTCACCGTCCTGGAGGCCGTCGAGGAGCTCAACCGGCGGGCGGGCGCCCAGGGCGTCGGCCGGCTGGACCTGGTCGAGGACCGGCTGGTCGGCATCAAGTCCCGGGAGATCTACGAGGCCCCCGGCGCGATCGCCCTGATCACCGCCCACCAGGCCCTGGAGAACGTCACCGTCGAGCGCGAACTCGCCCGCTACAAGCGGCAGGTGGAGCAGCGCTGGGCCGAACTCGTCTACGACGGCCTCTGGTTCTCCCCGCTCAAGCGCGCGCTGGACGGCTTCGTCGACGAGGCCAACCGGTACGTCTGCGGCGACATCCGGATGGTGCTGCACGGCGGCCGGGCCGTCGTCAACGGCCGCAAGTCCGACCAGTCGCTGTACGACTTCAACCTCGCCACGTACGACACCGGCGACACCTTCGACCAGTCGATGTCCAAGGGCTTCATCGAGATCTTCGGGATGTCCTCGAAGCTCGCCGCCCGCCGCGACCTCGCCTGACCCGCCCCGCTAGAGTCCCCCAACACCCGTACCCCGTAAGGAGCCCACGCGATGACCGCCGACCAGAACGCCGACGTCCGCCTCTGGGGCGCGCGCTTCGCCGACGGCCCGTCCGAGGCCCTGGCCAAGCTCTCCGCCTCGGTCCACTTCGACTGGCGCCTCGCGCCCTACGACATCGCCGGTTCCAAGGCCCACGCCCGGGTCCTGCACAAGGCCGGCCTGCTCAGCGCCGAGGAACTCGCCGGCATGCTGGCCGGTCTCGACCAGCTGCTCGCCGACGTCCGGGCCGGTACCTTCACCGGCACCGTCGCCGACGAGGACGTCCACACCGCCCTGGAGCGCGGGCTGCTGGAGCGGCTCGGCGCCGAGCTCGGCGGCAAGCTGCGGGCCGGACGCTCCCGCAACGACCAGATCGCCACGCTGTTCCGGATGTACCTGCGGGACCACGCGAAGACCATCGGCGGACTGCTCCTGGACCTCCAGCACGCCCTGGTCGGGCTGGCCGAGGCGCACCCCGACACCGCGATGCCGGGCCGCACCCACCTCCAGCACGCCCAGCCCGTCCTCTTCGCCCACCACGTCCTCGCGCACGTGCAGGCCCTCGGCCGGGACGCCGAGCGGCTGCGCCAGTGGGACGCCCGCACCGCCGTCTCGCCGTACGGCTCCGGGGCGCTGGCCGGCTCCTCGCTCGGCCTCGACCCGCAGGCCGTCGCCGCTGACCTCGGTTTCGAGGGCGGCTCGGTCGGCAACTCCATCGACGGCACGGCCTCGCGCGACTTCGTCGCCGAGTTCGCGTTCGTGACCGCGATGATCGGCATCAACCTCTCCCGCATCGCGGAGGAGGTGATCATCTGGAACACCAAGGAGTTCGGCTTCATCACGCTGCACGACGCCTTCTCCACCGGTTCCTCGATCATGCCGCAGAAGAAGAACCCGGACATCGCCGAGCTCGCCCGCGGCAAGTCCGGCCGCCTGATCGGCAACCTGACCGGCCTGCTGGCCACCCTCAAGGCGCTGCCGCTCGCCTACAACCGGGACCTCCAGGAGGACAAGGAACCGGTCTTCGACTCCTGCGACACGCTGGAGGTGCTGCTGCCCGCGTTCACCGGGATGATGGCCACCCTCACCGTGCACCGGGAGCGGCTGGAGGAGCTGGCCCCGGCCGGCTTCTCGCTCGCCACCGACATCGCCGAGTGGCTGGTCAAGCAGGGCGTGCCGTTCCGGGTCGCGCACGAGGTGGCCGGCGCCTGCGTCAAGGTGTGCGAGGCGCAGGGCATCGAGCTGTCGGACCTGACGGACGAGCAGTTCGCGTCGATCTCCACGCACCTGACGCCCGAGGTCCGGTCGGTCCTCAGCGTCCACGGCGCGATCGCGTCCCGCAACGGGCGCGGCGGCACGGCGCCGTCCGCGGTGGCCGTGCAGCTCGGCGAGGTGAAGGCGGACCTGGCGGTCCAGCAGGAGTGGGTCCAGGGCTGACTCCTGGTGCAGTGGGGGAGGGGCGCGGCGGACGGACCGCCGCGCCCCCGTCCGTTACGCGCGACCGGCGGGGCGTAACCGGCCGCCGCCCTTACAGGTCAAGCACGGTATGTGTCCCACCCTTCCGACCGTCCCCTCCGCCGAGGACCAGTTCCTCGCCGAGCGCCGCCGCCGCGTCGTCCGCGACGCGGTGGCCGCCCTGCCCGGTCGCTGCCCCCAGCTGGTCGCCGCCCTCGCCGAGGACCCGCCGCCGACGTACCGCGAACTCTCCGCACGCCTCGGCATGCCCCGCGGCTCCATCGGCCCCACCCGCTCCCGCTGCCTCGCCTGCCTCCGCGCCCTCCTCCACACCGAGCGCTACCCATGACGCCCCCCGGGCCGGCCCCACCCCGTCCGGCTCCCGGCCGCCCCTCCCTCCACTCTCGTGACCCTCGCCACGTCCGGTTGTCGTCCCCTCCTCCCGGCCTCCTCCCGGCCCCCTTCCGGCCCCCGCGCGGTCTTCGCGAACCCCGCCGTCCGGCCCCCGGCCGTCCCTCCCTCCACTCGCGTGACCCTCACCACGTCCGGCCGCCAAAAGGTTGAGAGGAGCTGACACCCGGGTAGAGCGCTGGCGAACCCAGCTCTTGACGGTGTCGCGATCACTCGGATACTGAGCGTGAGCGCGTCACCCTCTGCGCGCCGGGCACGACGATGGGGAGGCCCCAGCACATGGGCATGAGCGTGATCATCTCGGCGGCGGACGCCGAGGACGCGGAGCAGATCCTCAAGCTCCAGTACCTCGGCTACCAGGCCGAGGCCGAGCTGTACGGCGACTGGGCGATCGAGCCCCTCACGCAGACTCTGGAGAGCCTGCGCGCCGAACTGTCCGAGCAGCACTTCCTGGTCGCCCGCCTCGGCGACGAGGTCGTCGGCACCGTCCGCGGCCGGGTCGACGACGACGGCATCGGCCGGATAGGGCGTCTGGTCGTCCACCCCCGGATGCAGCGGCACGGCCTCGGAGGCCGCCTCCTGGAGGCGCTGGAGCGCCGCCTGGCCGAGGACGGTGGCCACGTCACCGCCTACCGCCTGTTCACCGGCCACCGCAGCCTCGGGAACCTTCGCCTGTACGCCCGCCAGGGCTACCTGCAGACGGGCGTCGAGCAGGTCAGCGGCAGCCTGAGCTTCGTGCACCTGGAGAAGCCCGTCGCGACGCCGTTCGCCGCGACCGCCTGAACCCTTCGCGCCGCCCCGCGGATTCGGCGCCGCCACGACCAGGACAGCCACGATGCGGCCTGTCCCGAGGCGGCGCCGATTCGCGTTTTTGCAGGTCAAAGCGATTCGTGTCCGCATTGCGGACAGCACATCCAGATAATTGGGCCTCGAACAGCCCATCTGATTTACTGGCTCACATGACTGCGACGACGAATTGGACCCCCACCGGCACCATGCCGGCAGGTGAGCGTGCCATGTGCCGTCGAATGTGTCACTGCTGAGGGCCACCGTCCCCACTCCTCGCGCCCCGAAGCGAGACCCCGGCGCCGCTCCCGTTCGTGTGAGCGTGCCCAGCCTGCCGCACCCCCCTGCGTCCGCATGCCCGCCCACCCGCGGCTGCCGATGACTCGTAAGGGCCACGCCGTCGCGCGGCCCGGCCGCCCAGCGGCCACGATCAAGGGGTGGCAGGTCCGGATCCCCCTGGCGAAGCGCCGTAGACGCCGCCGACCGCAACCCGGTCGGGCGGTCGACGCGCCGCCCGCCCCCGACCCACGGAAGCTGCTGTGATCACCACCACGGACCTCACGAAGGTCTACCGCTCCCGAGGCCGCGAGGTGACCGCCCTCGCCGGTGTCGACCTGCACGTCCGTCCGGGCGAGGTCTACGGAGTCGTCGGCACCAGCGGCGCCGGCAAGTCCACCCTCATCCGCTGCGTGAACATGCTGGAGCGCCCGACCTCCGGCACCGTCACCGTGGACGGGGTCGAGCTGACCGCGCTGTCCGGCGGCGAGAACCGGGCCGGCAAGGAGCTGCGCGAGGCGCGGCGCCGGATCGGCATGGTCTTCCAGCACTTCAACCTGCTCGCCTCGCGGACGGTCCAGCAGAACGTCGAGCTCCCGCTGGAGATCATCGGCCTCGGCCGCACCGAGCGCCGCCGCAAGGCCGCCGAGCTGCTCGACCTGGTCGGCCTCGGCGACAAGGCCCGCAGCTACCCCAACCAGCTCTCCGGCGGCCAGAAGCAGCGCGTCGGCATCGCCCGCGCTCTGGCCGGCGACCCGAAGGTGCTGCTCTCCGACGAGGCCACCTCGGCGCTCGACCCGGAGACCACCCGCTCGATCCTCAAGCTGCTGCGCGACCTCAACCAGCAGCTCGGCCTGACCGTCCTGCTGATCACCCACGAGATGGACGTCATCAAGTCCGTCTGCGACTCCGCCGCCCTGATGCGCGGCGGCCGGGTGGTCGAGGCGGGCGAGCTGACCGACCTGCTCGCCAAACCCGGTTCGGAGCTGGCCCGCGAGCTGTTCCCGCTCAGCGAGTTCGGCACCGGCCACCCCGGTTCGACCGTGCTGGAGATCACCTTCCAGGGCGACGCCCCGGCCCAGCCGTTCGTCTCCCAGCTCGCCCGCACCTACCAGATCGACATCAACATCCTGGGCGCCGCGGTGGAGACCATCGCCGGCCGGATGGTCGGCCGCATGCGGGTCGAGCTGTCCGGCGGCCACCAGGACAACGTGGTGCCGATCGGCTACCTGCGCGAGCAGGGCCTGCAGGTGGACGTACTGGGCGCGGCGGACGGAGCGGTGGCATGACCTGGGACCAGATGCAGGCCCTGATGTGGCCGGCCACGCAGGAGACCTTCCAGATGGTGGGCCTGTCCGCGCTGTTCACGGTGCTGCTCGGCCTGCCGCTGGGCGTCCTGCTGGTGCTGACCGACAAGGGCGGCCTGCTGGCCAACCGGGCCGTCAACAAGGCCGTCGCCTTCGTCGTGAACATCGCCCGCTCGGTGCCGTTCATCATCCTGATGATCGCCCTGATCTCGTTCACCCGCTGGCTGGTGGGCACCTCCATCGGCTGGCAGGCGGCGACCGTGCCGCTCACCATCGGCGCCATCCCGTTCTTCGCCCGCCTGGTCGAGACCTCGGTTCGCGAGGTCGACCGCGGCCTGGTCGAGGCCGTCCAGTCGATGGGCGCCGGCACCTGGACGATCGTGCGCAAGACCCTGCTGCCGGAGGCGCTGCCGGGCCTGGCCGCCTCGGTGACCACCACGATCATCACGCTGATCGGCTACTCGGCGATGGCCGGCACGGTCGGCGGCGGCGGCCTCGGCACCCTGGCCGTCAACTACGGCTACCAGCGCTTCGAGACGGCCTTCATGTGGGTGATCGTCGCCGAGCTGGTGATCATCGTCACCGCCGTCCAGCTGATCGGCGACTTCGCCGTCCGCCGCCTCGCGAACCGCGGCCGCTCCGGCGGCGGCCGGACCCGCCTGCTGCGCGGCACCCCGGCGGCCCGCGACGAGGACCTCGTCGCCCCCTAGACCTCCCGCGCCCGACTCCGGCCGCGGCTCCCCGCATCACGCAGAAAGGCACTTTTCGTGCGCAACGCCCTGAAGTTCACCAGCGTCCTCGCCACCGCGGGCATCGCCCTCTCGCTCGCCGCCTGCGGCAGCTCCGGTTCGTCGTCCTCGGACCCGAACGCGCCGCTGACCGTCGTCGCCAGCCCCACCCCGCACGGCCAGATCCTCAAGTTCGTCAAGGACAACCTCGCGGACAAGGCGGGCCTGAAGCTCGACATCAAGGAGGTCACCGACTACGTGACCCCCAACACCGCGGTGCAGGACGGCTCGGCCGACGCCAACTACTTCCAGCACGTCCCGTACCTGGAGGACTTCAACAAGAAGCACGGCACCGACATCGTCTCGGTCGAGCCGGTGCACCTGGAGCCGCTGGGCGTCTACTCCAAGAAGGTCAAGTCGATCGCCGACCTGCCGGACGGCGCCACCGTCGGCCTGCCGAACGACGCCACCAACGAGGGCCGCGCCCTCAAGCTGCTCGCCGACAACCAGCTCATCACGCTGAAGGACGGCGTCACCACCGCCGCCACCCCGGCCGACGTCACCGGCAACCCGAAGCACCTCAAGTGGAAGGAGCTGGAGGCCGCCCAGCTGCCCCGCTCCGTCGCCGACCTGGACGCCGCCGTCATCAACGGCAACTACGCGCTGGACTCCGGCCTGAAGCCGGCCACCGACGCGCTCGTGCTGGAGAAGGCCGAGGGCAACCCGTACGCCAACATCCTCGCCGTCAAGAAGGGCAAGGAGAACGACCCGCGGGTCAAGAAGCTCGCCGAGCTGCTGCACTCGCCCGAGGTGAAGAAGTACATCGACGACACCTTCAAGGGCTCGGTCGTCCCGGCCTTCTGATCGTCGGACAACTCCGCACCCCGTGCCGCCCGACCGGGCCCCCGCCGCACTCCGGCGGGGGCCCGGTCGGGCAGTATGCACCAGGGGCGCCCGGCCCGGGGGCGTTCTGACGTACCGTCGTGCGGGCGGCGCACCACGTGGTACCCGGGGCGCGCCGGAGGCGTACGGTGTTGTGTTCACGACCCGGCGAGGAGAGACGGCATGGCAGCGAGCTTCCCCGAGACCGCCATCAGCACCGAACGGCTGTTGCTGCGGCCGCTTTCGGAGGACGACGCGCCCGGTCTCGCCACGATGATGGCCGACGACCTCGTCCTCGCCTGGACGGACCTGCCGCACCCCTTCACCGAGCAGTACGCGGCCGACCTCGCCCGCACCCTCGCCCCCTCCCACCGGGCCGCCGGGCGCGGCATCGTCTTCGCCGTCACCGAGCACCTCACCCAGCGCCTGGTCGGCCTGGTCGAGCTGCGCGCCACCGACTGGCGGCTGCGCAGCACCGAGATCGCCTACGTCACCGCCGCCTGGGCGCGCGGTGAGGGCTACGCGCCGGAGGCCGTCCTCGGCGTCGCCCAGTGGCTCTTCGAGGACCGCGGCTTCCTGCGCCTGGAGATGCGCACCGCCGCCGGGAACACCGCCGCCCAGCAGGTCGCCCAGAAGATCGGCGGGATCAGCGAGGGCGTGCTGCGCAGCGCCTGGATAGTCCGGGGGGAGTCCGGCGAGGTGGTGGGGGCACCTCCCGGCCGCCAGGCCGGGGGAGAGAGCCGCAGTGACGTCATCCTGTGGAGCCTCCTGCCCGAGGACATGGAGGCCCCCGAGCCCGAGCACTCCGGCCGGCACGGCGACCACCGCTACGTCCTGCGCGACTGACTCCCCACCGGGCTGCCCCCGGGCTTCGCGCACACGTGTGCGGCACTCCCCCGGCCCGGCGGCCGGGAGGTGCCCCCGGCGCGGGGCGGGAACACACCCGGTAGCCTCTGTCCGGCGCCGTACTGCGGCGCGGTTTGTCGGCGCACCGAGGTGCGCACCGGGGCGCGCACCGAGTCGAGGGAGAACGGCCGCAGATGGCTGACCGGATCACGGTCATCGGGTGGGACGGCACGCCGCTGACCGAGGCCGCCGGCGCGGCCCTCGCCGCGGCGACCCTGGTCGCCGGCGCCCCCTACCAACTGGGCGCACTCCCGGTGCCGCCCGCCGCCGAGCGGATCGTGCTCGGCAACATCCGCCAGGCCGCCCGCCGGATCGCCGAGCACCGCGGCGCCGCGGTCGTGGTCGCCGAGGGCGACCCGGGCTTCTTCGGCGTCGTCCGCACCCTGCGCCGCCCCGAGTACGGCCTCGAACTCGAGGTCCTGCCCGCCGTCTCCTCCGTCGCCACCGCCTTCGCCCGGGCCGGCATGCCGTGGGAGGACGCCCAGGTGGTCAGCGCCCACGGCGGCCGGCTGCGCCGCGCGGCCAACATCTGCCGGGCCCATCCCAAGGTCGCGGTGCTCACCGCCCCCGGCGCCGGGCCGGGCGAACTCGCCCTCATGCTGCGCGGGGTGCACCGGACGTTCGTCGTCTGCGAGGGTCTCGGCACGCCGGACGAGGACGTCACCGTCCTCACCTCCGACCGGATCGCCGACCACGCGTGGCGCGATCCCAACGTCGTCCTGGTGATCGGCGGCAACAGCGGCGCCCCGGCCGTCCCGGTGGACGAGGCGGCTGGCTGGCTCGCCGGGCGCCCGCTCGGTTTCCCCGGCGCGGACCGCGGCTGGGCGCTCCCCGGCGACGCCTACGCGGGCGCCGGGCGCGCGGCGGACGACCCCGGCGCATCGGAGGCGCTTCCCGCGCACGCGCGCGCCCTGGTGCTGGCCCGTCTGGGTGCTCGTCCGGGGGACCTGGTCTGGTCGGTCGGCGCGGGCAGCGGCGCCCTCGCGGTGGAGGCGGCCCGCTTCGGCGCGGCCGTCGTCGCCGTCGAGGCCTCCCGCTCGGCCTGCGCCCGGATCACCGTCAACGCGCGCCGCTACGGCGTCGAGGTGGAGACGGTGCACGGGCAGGGCCCCGAGGTGCTCGGCGGACTGCCGGAGCCGGACGTCGCCGTGGTCGAGGCGGGCGGCCTCCAGGTCGTCCGCGCCGTGCTGGCCCGCAGACCCGAACGGTTCGTCACCGTGGCCCGCACCTTCGCCGAGGCCGAGGAGTTCCGCCGGGCGATCACCGAGGCCGGCTACCGGGCGGACGGCGCCCTGCTGCAGTCGGCCCCGCTGCTCGCCGCCGACGGCGGAGGGGTGGCACTGGGGGCGGACGGAGCGGGCGCGCTGTTGCTCTGGGGTGAGCAGATCGTGTGAAGGCCCCGGGCCCGGCCGGTGTTCCGGGTGAGGATGCCGCAGGGGGGCCGGCGGTGATCCAGGTCGCATCCGGACACTGATTCGAGAGGTGACGGCGCCGGGCCGGTAGTGTGGCGTCCTGGTCGGCGGCGGTGGTCGGTGACCTGCCCGATCCGGTCGGTTTGTCACCCTTTTGACGTGGTGCAATCCGGCCGCGCTCGGAGTGTGGGCAATTCGACGGGCCGCGTGCCGGACCTGGAGAATGCCGTAGGGTCCGGTGCGGTGGTGCCGGTCGCCCCGGGTTGTCGTTGTTTCAGATGGCGGGCCGCCCCACAGGGGGAGGCGCGTGGGCCGGGGCGCGGCAGCTCACCGGAATGACTTTGGCCGCAGCGCCTCGGCGCGGCGGCCGTACGTGGTTGAGGGGCGGGTCGGTGCAGGCCCGGCCCGTGCGGATGGGCGCTGCGGTCGGTGATCGTGTCGCCGAGGGCGCGGCAGCGGCCTGGAAGGAGCTTTGACGATGACCGATGGCGGCCATGTCCCGGGCGAGGGACTGCCGGAGCACCTGCACACCGGGCCCGACCCGCTCGGCGGCCCGGAGGGGGTCGTCGCCGCACCCGTGCAGGGCGTCGCACCCGTGCCGGGTGTCATGACGGACGGCGGAGCGATCCCGAACCCCTCGGTGCCCGGACCCGGCCTCCACGGCGCGGTGCCGCCCGCCGTCGGCGTCATCCCGGCGCAGGGCCACCCGCAGGGCGTGCCCGCGTACGGCGTGCCCGGCGAGGGCTGGGCGGTCGACCAGGGCGCCCCGCGCCCGGCCTTCCACTTCCTCGACCAGCCCGACCAGGCGGACGGGCTCGACGACGAGGACGACGTCCTGCTGATGCCCGGCCCGCAGGGCTCGTGGGGCGAGCCGGCCGTGGCCGTCCCCGCCGAGCAGCTGCCGGCCGATCAGATGATGGTCGCGCCGCTCCAGGACGGCACGCCGGTCGAGCCGTCCTGGCCGCCGGTCGACCCGCCGGTGGCGGGCGCCGAGCAGTACCAGCAGGCCGTGCAGGCCGCCCCCGTCGCCCCGGCGGCCCCGGTGTTCCAGGAGCCGGTGACGCAGGCTCAGCCGCCGCGCCGCCCGCTGCACGCCGGTCCGCCGATCCCGGACCCGTCGATGATGACCGGCCAGGTGCCGGTCCGCTCGCTCGCCGACCGCGGCCCGTCCCTGGGCGCCACCCCCGCGCACGGCATCCCGGTCGTCGGCCGCCCGGCCGAGGCCCAGGCGCCGATGGCGGCGCCCCTGGCGCAGCCCGTCCCGGTCGCGCCGATGCCGCCGGCCGTCGACGCCGTGCCGGTCGCCGAGGTCCCGCTCGCGGTGGCGGACGTCCACCTCCCGCAGCAGGCCGCCCAGGAGATCCCGGGTGGCGTGCAGGTGCCGCTCGGGGAGCCGGTCACGGGCGGCGTGGCCGTGCCGACGGCCGGGGCGATCGAGGTCGTCGAGGTGGTCGAGGCCGCCGTCGCCGAAGCCGTGGCCGACGTGGTCGAGGCCGCGCCGCAGGCCGTCGCCGAGTTCGTGACCGAGCCCGCCGCCGAGCCGGTGGTCGAGGCCGCGCCGCAGGCCGTTGTCGTCGAGCCGGTCGCTGTCGAGCCGGTCGTCGTCGAGCCCGTCGTCGAGCCGGTCCTGACGGAGGCCGTCGAGGCGCCCGTCGCCGACGAGCAGTCGCAGGCCGCGCAGCCGCCCCGCCGCATCTCCGCCTTCCTCGCCGCGCCGACCCCGCACGGCCTGCCGCAGGTCGAGGCGACCGAGCAGGCGCCGGTGGCCGAGGAGGCCGTCGCGCCGCAGCCCGCTCCCATAGCGCCCGCCGAGGGCACGCCGGAGGCCGTCGTCGAGCCCGAGCCGGTGCAGCCCGCCGAGATGGTCGAGGCCGTCGCTGTCGAGGCGGTGCCGGTCGAGGCCGAGCAGCCGCAGGAGGCCGCGCCGGTCGAGGCCCCGGCCGTTGAGGCCGTGGTCGTCGAAGCAGCCGAAGCCGTGGCCGTCGAGGTCGTGGCGGCGGTCGAGGCCGTCGCCCCCGAGGTCGTCGAGGCCGTCGAGGTCGCTCACGCCGAGCCGCAGGCCGCCGCCGAGACCGCCGCCGGTACCGGCGAGATGCCGTCCGGTCAGGCCGTCCCCGCGGTCGAGGCCGAGCAGCCGCAGGAGGCCGCTCCGGTCGAGGCCCCGGCCGTTGAGGCTGTGGCCGTCGAAGCCGGCGAAGCCGTCGAGGCCGTGGCGGTCGAGGTCGTGGAGGCGGTCGAGGCCGTCGTGCCCGACGCCGAGCAGCCGCAGTCCGCCGCCGAGGTGGCCGAGGTCCCCGAGGTCGTCGAGCCCGCGGCCGAGCCCGTCCAGGACGCCCCGGTCGCCGAGACCCCGGAGGCCGAGCCCCAGCCCGCCGCCCAGCCCGTGGCCGAGCCCGTCCCCGCCGAGCCCGCCGCCGTCGAGGCCGAGCCCGCCGTCGAGCCCGCCCAGGACACCGCCGAGCAGCCTGCCGACGCCCAGGAAGAGACCCAGGCCGAGCCCCAGGACGCCGAGCAGGAGCCCGCCGAGCCCCGCGGCCCCGCCGCCCCCGGCTACGACGACGCCGGCCGCGACGCCGTCCACCAGGTGATCCGCGAGCGCCGCGACATCCGCAACGGCTTCCGCCCGGACGCGATCCCGCACGAGGTGCTGATCCGCGTCCTGGAGGCCGCCCACACCGCGCCCAGCGTCGGCTACTCCCAGCCGTGGGACTTCGTGGTGATCCGCTCCGCGAAGACCCGCCGGCGCATGCACGCCCTGGCCGAGCGCCAGCGCGAGGCGTACGCCGACTCGCTGCCCAAGGGCCGCGCCAAGCAGTTCCGCGAGATCAAGATCGAGGCGATCCTCGAAACCCCGGTCAACATCGTGGTCACCGCCGACCGCACCCGCGGTGGCCGGCACACCCTGGGCCGCCACACCCAGCCCCAGATGGCCCCGTACTCGGCCGCCCTGGCCGTCGAGAACCTCTGGCTGGCCGCCCGCGCCGAGGGCCTGGGCGTCGGCTGGGTGAGCTTCTTCGACGACGAGGAGCTGGTCCGCGAGCTCGGCCTGCCCGAGCACCTGGAGGTCGTCGCCTACCTGTGCGTCGGCTTCGTCGACTCCTTCCCGGACGAGCCCGAGCTGGAGCAGCAGGGCTGGGCCAAGAAGCGCCCGCTGTCCTGGGTCGTCCACGAGGAGCAGTACGGCAACCGCGCGCTGCCCGGCGAGGAGCCGCAGAGCCTGCTCGCCGAGACCCTGCGCGGCATCCGCCCGCTGGACGCCAAGGCGCTCGGGGAGGCCTGGGACCGCCAGAAGCGGATGACCAAGCCGGCCGGCTCGCTCGGCATGCTGGAGATCATCTCCGCCCAGCTGTGCGGCCTGTCCCGCAAGTGCCCGCCGCCGGTCCCGGAGCCCGCCTGCGTCGCGATCTTCGCCGGTGACCACGGCGTGCACGCCCAGGGCGTCAGCCCCTGGCCGCAGGAGGTGACGGCCCAGATGGTCGGCAACTTCCTCGCCGGGGGAGCGGTCGTCAACGCCTTCGCCAAGCAGATCGGCACCGAGGTCTGCGTGGTCGACGTCGGCGTCGCCGCCGAGCTGCCCGACGCCGTCCAGCAGGGCCGGGCCACCGGTCTGCTGCCGCGCAAGGTCAAGCCCGGCACCGACGACATGACCCAGGGCCCGGCGATGAGCCGCGAGGAGGCCGTCCAGGCGATCGAGGTCGGCATCGAGACCGCCCGCGACCTCGTCGCGGCCGGCAACAAGGCCCTGGTCACCGGCGACATGGGAATCGCCAACACCACCGCCTCGGCCGCCCTGATCTCGGTCTTCACCGGCCTCGACCCGGCCGAGGTCACCGGCCGCGGCACCGGCATCGACGACGAGACGCACGCCCGCAAGGTCGAGGTCATCCGCGCCGCGCTGGCCCTGCACCGGCCCGACCCGGCCGACCCGATCGGCGTCCTCGCCGCCATCGGCGGCCTGGAGCACGCCGCGATCGCCGGCTTCCTGCTGGGCGCCGCCTCGCTGCGCACCCCGGTCGTGCTGGACGGCGTGATCGCCGGTTCGGCCGCCCTGGTGGCCAAGGCGATCGCCCCCGAGGTGCTGGCGGCCTGCATCGCCGGTCACCGCTCCGCCGAGCCCGGCCACCAGGCCGCGCTGGAGCGGCTCGGTCTGCGTCCGCTGATCGACCTGGACCTGCGGCTCGGCGAGGGCACCGGTGCCCTGCTGGCCCTGCCGCTGGTGCAGAGTGCGGCCCGCGCGATGCACGATGTAGCCACCTTCGACTCCGCCGGGGTCACCGAGAAGGCCTGACGTTCCCGTCACCGCTCCGCGGACCGGCCCGAGGGCGCGCCCGTGCCCGGGGCGGGGGGGGTCCGCAGACCAAACCCCCCTTACCCCTCAGGGGCACCCCCGCTGAGCGGCCCCCCCCCCCACCCCCCCCACCAACGCCGTACCCCCTACCCGGTCGGGCTGCTGCTCGCCGGCCGCCGCGTGGTCGTGGTCGGCGGCGGGCAGGTCGCGCAGCGCCGGCTGCCCGCGCTGATCGCGACCGGCGCGGAGCTGCACCTGATATCGCCGAGCACCACCCCGGCCGTCCAGGCGATGGCCGACGCGGGCGAGCTCACCTGGCACGCCCGCCCCTACCTGGACGGGGACCTGGCCGACACCTGGTACGCCCTGGTCGCCACCGACGACCCGGTGGTGAACGCGCGGGTCAGCGCCGAGGCCGAGCGCGAGCGGGTGTTCTGCGCCCGCAGTGACGACGCCGCCGCCGCGACCGCCTGGACCCCGGCCAGCGGCCGGGACGCGGGCGCCACCGTCGCCGTCCTCACCGGAGACCCGCGCCACTCCGCCGGCCTGCGCGACGCCATCGTGGACGGCCTGCGGGACGGCTCGCTGGCCGCCCGCCAGTACCGCGCGCACGGCGCCGGCGTCGCCCTGGTCGGCGGCGGCCCGGGCGACCCGGACCTGATCACCGTGCGCGGCCGCCGCCTGCTCGCGGACGCGGACGTCGTCGTCGCGGACCGCCTCGCCCCGCGCGAGCTGCTGGCCGAGCTGCCCGAGCACGTCGAGGTGATCGACGCGTCCAAGATCCCCTACGGCCGCTTCATGGCCCAGGAGGCGATCAACCGGACGCTGATCGAGCACGCCAAGGCGGGCAAGTTCGTGGTTCGGCTCAAGGGTGGCGACCCGTACGTCTTCGGCCGCGGCGGCGAGGAGCTGCTGGCCTGCGCCGAGGCCGGGCTGCCGGTCACCGTCGTGCCGGGCATCTCCAGCTCGATCAGCGTCCCGGCGGCCGCCGGGGTGCCGGTCACCCACCGCGGCATGACGCACGAGTTCACCGTGATCTCCGGCCACGTCGGCCCGGGCGACGAGCGCTCGCTGACCAACTGGGAGGCCGCGGCGAAGATGAGCGGCACCCTGGTGCTGCTCATGGCGGTCGACAAGATCGCCGCGATCGCGGCGGAGCTCGTCGCGCACGGCCGCGCCGGGGACACCCCGGTCGCGATCGTCCAGGAGGGCACCACCGCGGCCCAGCGCCGGGTGGACGCGACCCTGGCCACCGTCGGTGCCGTGGTCGAGGCCGAGGGCATCAAGCCGCCGGCCGTGATCGTCATCGGCGACGTGGTCAACGTCCTCGCGGCGGCCTTCCGGAAGTAGTCCCGGCGGACGGTAGCAGTCCCGGTGGAGTGGGAAGTCGGCCCGTCCGACGTCCCACTCCTCGCCCGGACGGCGTCCCCTGGCGGCTACTCCAGGGGCTGCTCCGTCCAGATCACCTTCCCCGTCGCCGTGTAGCGCGTCCCCCAGCGGTCCGCGAACTGCGCGACCAGGAACAGCCCGCGCCCGCCCTCGTCCGTCGTCGCCGCGTACCGCAGGTGCGGTGACGTGCTGCTGCCGTCCGACACCTCGCAGATCAGCGAGCGGTCCCGCAGCAGCCGCACCCGGATCGGCCCGGAGCCGTACCGGATCGCGTTGGTCACCAGCTCGCTCAGGATCAGCTCGGTGACGAACGCGGCCTCGTCCAGCCCCCACGACTCCAGCCGGTCCGCCACCGCCCTGCGGACCGGCCCCACGGCGGCCGGGTCGGACGGCACCTCCCACTCCGCCACCCGCTCCGCCGCCAGCACCCGGGTCCGCGCCACCAACAGCGCGATGTCGTCCTGCGGACGCTCCGGCAGCAGGGCGCCCAGCACGTCCGCGCAGGTCTGCTCGGGCGTGCGCGGCGGCCCGGTCAGCGCCGCCCGCAGCCGCTCCAGCCCCTCGTCGATGTCCCGGTCGCGGTCCTCCACGAGTCCGTTCGTGTACAGCACCAGCCGGCTGCCCTCGGCCAGCTCCAGCTCGGCCGTCTCGAACGGCAGCACCGCCAGCCCCAGCGGCGGCCCGGTCGGCAGCTCCGGGAACTCCACCCGCCCGTCCGGGCCGACCACGGCCGGCGGCGGATGCCCGGCGCTCGCCAGCGTGCAGCGGCGCGACACCGGATCGTAGATCGCGTACAGGCAGGTCGCCCCGGCCAGCTCGGAGCTCTCCCCGCTCGCCGCCTCATCCTGGTCGATCCGGTTCACCAGGTCGTCCAGGTGCCCCAGCAGCTCGTCCGGCGGCAGGTCCAGCGTCGAGAAGTTGTGGATCGCCGTGCGCAGCCGCCCCATCGTCGCCGCCGCGTGTAGCCCGTGGCCCACCACGTCCCCGACCACCAGCGCCACCCGCGCACCCGGCAGCGGGATCACGTCGAACCAGTCCCCGCCCACGCCCTCCTGCGCCGGCAGGTAGCGGTGCGCGACGTCCAGCGCGTTCTGCACCGGCAGGCTGCGCGGCAGCAGACTGTGCTGGAGGGTCACCGCCATCGCGTGCTCGCGGGTGAACCGCCGCGCGTTGTCGATGCACACCGCCGCGTGGGCCACCAGCTCCTCCGCCAGCGCCAGGTCGTCCGTCTCGAACGGCTCCGCCCGGTCCGCCCGCCAGAACCGTGCCACCCCCAGCAGCACCCCGCGCGCCCGCAGCGGCACCCGCAGCAGCGAGTGCACCCCGTACGCCAGCACCCGCGCCGACCGCTCCGGATCCTGCTCCCGCCACTCCACCGCCTCGGCCAGTCGCGGCTCCAGGCCCGGCTCCCCGCTGTGCAGCGCCCCCGCCAGCGGCGTTGCCGGCACCACGTCCAGCACCGTCCCCACCGGGTGGAACGGCGCGTCGGACCGGACGCCCGCCACCGCGGCCCGGCGCATCCGCCCCAGCGACGGACCCGGCGGCGGCTCCTCGCCCGCCAGCACCTGCTCGGCCAGGTCCACCGTCACGAAGTCCGCGAACCGCGGCACCGCGACGTGCGCCAGCTCTTCGGCCGTCCGCGTCACGTCCAGCGTGCTCCCCACCGTCACCCCGGCGTCGTACAGCAGCCGCAGCCGCCGCTGCGCCACCTCGACCCGGCCGGACAGCGCCAGCAGCTCGGTGGAGTCGCGCAGCGTCGCGACGAAGCCGGGCGGGCCGCCGTCCCGGTCGGTGAGCCGGATGTTGACGGCCAGCAGCCGCTCCCCGGCCATCACCACCTGGTCGGTGACCGGCAGGTTCGCGGTCAGCAGTTCCTCGGGGGCGCGCTCCAGCCCCAGCTCGGTCACCAGCCGCCCCTCGGCGTCCGCCGGCAGGCCGAGCAGCCGGTGCGCCTCGTCGTTGCAGAGCAGCAGGCGTCCGTCCCCGCCGACGATCAGCACGCCCTCGCGCACCGCGTGCAGCACGGCCGCGTGGTGTTCGTACATCCGGGTCATCTCGGTCGGCCCGAGGCCGTGCGTCTGGCGCCGCAGCCGCCGGCTGATCAGCGCCGTCCCGAGCGTCGCCAGCACGACCGCGCCCGCGGCGGCGCCCAGCACCACCGGCAGTTGCCGCTGGCTCGCGGTGCTCACGTTCGCGAGCGTCACACCGGCCGACACCAGCCCGACCACCGAGCCGTCCGGCGCGTACACCGGCACGACCGCCTGGACCAGCGGGCCGAGCGTCCCGCTGATCTGCTCGATCACCACGTGGCCCTGCAGAGCGGGTTCGTAGGTGCCGATGAACTTCTGGCCGATCCGGGCCGGGTTGGGGTGGGTGTAGCGGATGCCGTCGTTGTTCAGGACGACGATGAAGTCGACGCCCGACGCCACCCGCGCGGCCTGCGCCCGCGGCTGCAGGATCGCCGTCGGATCGGGGGAGCGCAGCGCCTCGACGATCCCCGGCGAGTGGGCGAAGGTCTGCGCGACCGCGACCGACCGGTTGCGGGCCTCGTTGTCCGCGTCGTTGCGGGACTGCACGACGAGCGCCACCCCGGCGGCCACCACGAGCAGCAGCACCACGAGGATCTGCAGCACGAACACCTGACCGGCCACGGACCGGAGGTTCACCGGCCACGCGCGACGGACGTTCTGCTGCTGTTGCCGACCATGAGGGCGTCCACCGGAGGAGCCGGCGGATCCAGAAGCACCAGAGGCCGACGGAGCCCAGGATCGACCCGGAAAACGGGCCATACGGTCATATTTGCACTCCGATCGGCGCGGGGCCAAGGCCAAACCGTCCGACTCTTTCCGCCGTTTGGCCTTCACCGCCCGGCCTTGGCAAGATCGCAGGGTGTCCGAACCCAGCGCCATCACCGACCCGGCCGACCCCCGCCTCGGCGACTACACCGGCCTCACCGACGTCGAACTGCGCCGCCGGCGCGAGCCCGCCGAGGGCTTGTTCATCGCGGAGGGGGAGAAGGTCATCCGCCGCGCCCTCGCGGCCGGCTACCGGATGCGGTCGATGCTGCTGACCTCCAAGTGGCTGGACGTCATGGCCGACGTCATCGCTGAGGCCGACGCCCCCGTCCACGTCGTCGAACCGGCCCTCGCCGAGGCCGTCACCGGCTACCACGTGCACCGCGGCGCCCTCGCCTCGATGGAGCGCAAGCCCCTCCCGGACGCCGCCGCCGTGCTGGCGGGCGCCCGCCGGGTCGCCGTCCTCGAAGGCCTGGTCGACCACACCAACCTCGGCGCGATCTTCCGCAGCGCCGCCGCCCTCGGCATGGACGCCGTCCTGCTCTCACCCGACTGCGCGGACCCGCTCTACCGGCGCGCCGTCAAGGTCTCCATGGGCGCCGTCTTCGCCGTCCCCTACGCGCGCCTCGACCCCTGGCCCGCCGCCCTGACGACGGTCCGCGACGCCGGATTCACCCTCCTGGCGCTCACCCCCGCCGAGAGCGCCGTCGACCTGTCGAGCCTGGCCTCGCAGAGCCTGCCCAAGACCGCCCTGATGCTCGGCGCCGAAGGCGACGGCCTCACCCCCGGGGCGATCGAGGCCGCCGACCACGCCGTCCGCATCCCGATGGCCCACGGCATCGACTCCCTCAACGTCGGCGCGGCCGCCGCCGTGGCCTTCTACGCCGTGACGACCCCGTAGCAGCGGCCCGCCGCACCCTCGCCCGCGGGGAACTGCGCGGCCCGGAACTGCTCGCCGTCCTGCTGTCCGGTCTCGTGTGGTTCTGGTCCCCGGCTCATCAAGGGGCGCGGGGAACTGCGCGGCCCGGAAGGCCGATGCCCGCGACTGCTCGCGGTCCTGCCGTTCGGTCTCGCGTGGTTGTGGTCCCCGGCTCATCAGGGGGCGCGGGGAACTGCGTGGCCCGGAACTGCTCGCCGTCCTGCCGTCCGGTCTCGCGTGGTGCTGATCCCCGGGTTATCAGGGGGCGCGAGACGATGGCCGGAACTCTCCACTGCTCCGCCCCCGCGGCCCGCCGTCAGCCCGCCGCGGTGGTCGGCAGGGCCGGGGCCGCGGCGGCCGGGGGAGCGGCGGTGAGGCCGGTGCCGCCGGAGGCGCCTGCGCCGGGCCAGGACTCGTCGAGGGAGCCGTCCGGGCGGACGGTGTAGCGGGTGGAGGTGACGGCCCCGGTCTGGGCGACGCGCTCCTCCCGGACGACCGCTCCGGCGTCGAGCCGCCAGGAGGCCGTGGCCTGCGGATCGGCGGTCGAGGAGCGGGCGGCGGCGGCGACCGGGTTGTCCCCGGAGAAGGTGTACAGCTGTACGAGGTCGACCGGTACCGAGCCCTCGGCCCGGCGGAGCACGACCACCGTCGCCGGCGAGCCCTTGTACCGGGTCGGCAGCACCGAGCTGAGCGACACCTGCGGCCCGCCCGCGGCCGAGCGCCCCTCGCGCAGGGCGATCCCGGGGCCGCCCGCGCCGTCGGGGTAGGTCCGGTTGGGCCAGTCCACGGCCGGGCCCGGCGCCTGCGCAGGAGCCAGCCCCAGGTCGGCCGCACCCGTCCCCGAACCTGTCGCACCCGTCCCCGAAGCCGCCGCGCCCGTCCCCGAAGCCGCCGCGCCCGCTCCCGTCCCGCCTCGTGCCGCCGCCGCCACGGGCGTCGCCGAGGCCGTCACCGACGCCGTCGCCGAGGGCGTCGCCGAGGCCGTGCCCGGCACTGCCGCGCCGTCCACCGACAGCCCGGTGGGGAGGACGACCATCGTCGGCAGGCCCGAGGGCCGCATGCCCTGGTTGCTGCGGTTCTCGCACCCCTGGGCCGCCGCGATGGCGAGCGCCACCCCGATCGTCACCGTGACGAAGACGACGAGCCGCTGCCGCAGCAGCCGCTGCCGCGGGGTGGTCGGCCGCCCCGGGGCGGGGGTGTGCTGACGGTCGCGGGGCCGCCCGCGGTCACGGCCGCCGGGCTGGCCGGGCGCGGGCGTCTGCTGACGGTCCCGCACCGGGCGTCCCCCCGAGGCCGCCTCGGGTCTGGGGTGCGGGCCGGCCGCCCCTTGCGGGCGCCGCTGCGCCGCGCCGGGCCCGGAGGCCCCGGGCCGGCTGCCCGCCACGGCCCGGGCACGTGCCGCGGCCGCCGGGTCCGGGGAGCGTCCGGGCGCGGGCACGCCGTGCCGCACGCCGCCCGGGGCGTCCGCCTCGGGCGCGGGCGGGGGAGTCGCCGAGGCGCGCCGCATGACGCGCCCGCCGCCGGCCGCCGCCGCTCCGCGGGCCGCGAGCTCGCTGAGCCGCTCGTGCAGGGCGGCCGCGCCGGGCCGTTCGGCGGGCTCCTTCGCCAGGCAGGCCCGGATCAGCGGCGCGAGCTGCGGCGGCACGTCCGAGAGGTCGGGCTCCTCGTGGACGACCCGGTAGAGCATGACCTCCGACGAGGCCCCGGAGCCGAACGGCGTGTCCCCGGTGAGCGCGTAGGCGAGCGTCGCGCCGAAGGCGAACACGTCGGTCGCGGGCGTGACGGCGACCCCGCGGACCTGTTCGGGCGCGAGGAAGCCGGGCGAGCCGACGGCGGTGCCGACGTGGGTGAGCGTGCTGGCCCCGCGCGACCAGGCGATGCCGAAGTCGATGATCCGCGGGCCGCGCGGCGAGAGCAGGATGTTGGAGGGCTTGAGGTCGCGGTGGACGACCCCGGCCTCGTGGACCTTCACGAGTCCGTCGGCGAGCGCGGCGCCGACCCGGGCGGCCTCCTGCCAGCCGAGCGGTCCTTCGTCGCCGACGCGCTTATAGAGGGAGGGCCCGGGCACGTAGGCGGTGGCGAGCCAGGGGCGGTCGGCCTCGATGTCGGAGCCGACGACGCGCGCCGTGCAGCCGCCGCGGATGCGCGAGGCGGCGGCGATCTCGCGGGCGAAGCGGGTGCGGAACTCCTGGTCCTCGGCGAGTTCGGCGCGGATCAGTTTGAGGGCGACCCGCTGCCCGCGCCGGTCGGAGCCGAGGTAGACGACCCCCATGCCGCCGGCCCCCAGTCGCCGGTGGAGGCGGTACGGCCCGACGATGCGGGGGTCCTCACGCCTCAGCCGCATCATCGCCATGTCCGTTCCCCGTCAGCCCGTGGGTGAGGCCCCGTCGGTTGGGGCATCGTCAGTTCCTGTCCGGCACAGCTTACGGACTGCCCGCTGCGGTGTGCTGATACGCAACACCTCAAGCCACCGTGCGATTGTCCGATCTTGCACTGACCTGCTGGTCATGAGGGTGCCGAAACGTTTCTCGGGGTCGTCTCTCAGGGTTCCCCCGGGGGCCCGGTCGAGACCGTCTCCCCCTGCGGTAGTAGTCCCTAAGTCGGACCGTCATCCTCGGGGATGCCCGAGGAACAGTACGACGGCATGACGCCCGAACGGCCCCCCGAGCCATAGCGTTGTCCTCAGCGGTGGACGGGGAGCTCGTCCCCCGAGGTTAGCCGTCCACCGCGCCAACTCGACCGGGCGAACGGCTCCGAGACCGGATCAGGAGTAAGGGCATGGCACCGCAGCTCACGGGAACCCCCCGCCGCCGTCGGCCGGCCTTCACCTTGCCCCGCACCGCCGAGCCGACGCGGCACCCCGCGGTGGCGCTGGCCATCGCCCTGCCGTGCGCGGTGCTGCTGGTGGCCCTGTTCGGCGGGTGGGACCAGATGGCGAACCAGGTCCAGGCAGTGGCGGACCTGATCATCCACTGAGACTTGGCCGGCCCCCGTGGCCGGCCGCGGAACGGACACTGATCCCCTGGGGACGGGGAGCCAGTGTCGCCGGGGAGGCCGTGCCCGCGTTGAGACGCGGACGGGCGAGGAGCGGTGCGCAGAGCGCCCCGGCAGGCGGAGACGCCGCGTACGGACGTCGGTGAGGGCGACCGTACGCGGCTCTTCTCTTTTTCTCACGGCCCACGCAAAAGGCCGGGGCCGCGACCCTCACGGATCGCGGCCCCGGCCGTTACTGTGCGCGATACTGGGATTGAACCAGTGACCCCTACCGTGTCAAGGTAGTGCTCTCCCGCTGAGCTAATCGCGCCTGGTGTGGCGGTCCTGCAGCAGACCCCGAAGGGTCCGACGTGCGCGATACTGGGATTGAACCAGTGACCCCTACCGTGTCAAGGTAGTGCTCTCCCGCTGAGCTAATCGCGCGGGGAGGTTCTCCCGGCGGAACCGGGCGATCCTCTTGGAGGTGGAGACGGGATTTGAACCCGTGTACACGGCTTTGCAGGCCGTTGCCTCGCCTCTCGGCCACTCCACCAGGCAACACTCGGAGAACGATCTTACACTGTTCCCCATCGAGCGGACGACGAGATTCGAACTCGCGACCCTCACCTTGGCAAGGTGATGCTCTACCAACTGAGCCACGTCCGCCTGTCTCCCGGGACCTTCACCGCTTTTCTTCGGCTGCGCTCCCTGGCGACGTGTTGAACTCTAGCGGATTCCCGGGCCAGCTAAAAATCCGTTCCCGCAGCGTGCACTCGGTGCACACCCGGAAGCCGCTCGCGCCCGGTCGTTCCGGCGTACGCCCCCGGCCTCGTCGAGCGCCCCCGACCTACACTTCAGGCACCGCCGCCCAGCACCACCGCGCAGGAGAACCGTGTCCGGCCGCACCGCCCCCCAGACCCCGCTCGCCCGCTTCGGCGGCCGCCTCGCCACCGGCCTGCGCGACGTCACCTCGGACCCGGCCGCGCTGGACTCCGCCGGCTACTGGGCGGTGGCCTACGACTTCGAGGGCCGCCTCACCTGCGCCCGCTTCGACGACGTCCGCCCCGCCCCCGCCCCGCCCTCCGGCGCCGGCTGGCACGGACCGGACGCCGGCGACTGGCACAGCTCCCTGGACCGCGACGCCTACACCGCGGGCGTCCGCCGCATCCGCGAGCACATAGCCGCCGGCGAGGTCTACCAGGCCAACCTCTGCCGCGTGCTCTCCGCACCGCTGCCCGATCCCGGTCGCACGGACGTCGACGCCCTCACCGGACTCCTCGCCCACGGCAACCCCGCCCCCTACGCGGGCACGATCCGGCTGCCCGACCACGGCGTCGAGATCGCCACCGCGTCGCCCGAGCTCTACCTGCGCCGCTCCGGCCGCACCGTCTCCTCCGGTCCGATCAAGGGCACCGGCCGCACCGAGGACGACCTCCTCGACAAGGACCACGCCGAGAACGTGATGATCGTCGACCTGGTCCGCAACGACCTCGGCCGCGTCTGCGCGACCGGCAGCGTCACCGTCCCCGACCTGTGCGCCGTCGAGAAGCACCCCGGCCTCGTCCACCTCGTCTCCACCGTCGAGGGCACCCTGCGCGACGGCGTCGGCTGGCCCGAGCTCCTGGGCGCCACCTTCCCGCCCGGATCCGTCACCGGCGCACCCAAGTCCAGCGCCCTGCGGATCATCGAAGCCCTCGAAACCGCCCCGCGCGGCCCCTACTGCGGGGCCGTCGGCTGGGTCGACGCCGACCGGGGCGAAGGTGAACTCGCCGTCGGCATCCGGACCTTCTGGATCGACCGCACCGACCCCGCCGTCCCCGTGCTGCGCTTCGGCACCGGCGCCGGCATCACCTGGGGCTCCGACCCCGACCGCGAGTGGGCCGAAACCGAACTGAAGGCCGCCCGTCTGGTCGCGATAGCGTCGGGCAGCGAGACCCTCTGAAGGCCCGCGAACGCCGCGCAGCACCCGCAGGACCGCAGAGCCCCCAGCCCCCCGCCGAAGAACCGCCCCCGAGGAGCAGCGCCCGATGCACACCCCCACCAAGAGCTGGGTCAACGGCACGCTCGTCGATTCCGCCGACGCCGCCGTCTCCGTCCTCGACCACGGACTCACCACCGGTGACGGCGTCTTCGAGACCATGAAGGCCGCCGACGGCCGGGCGTTCGCCCTCACCCGCCACCTCGACCGCCTCACCCGCTCCGCCCGTGGCCTCGGTCTGCCCGATCCCGACCACGACCGGGTCCGCGAGGCCTGCGCCCAGGTCCTCGCCGCCAACCCGATGCCGCTCGGCCGACTGCGCGTCACCTACACCGGCGGCGTCGCCCCCCTCGGCTCCGAGCGCGGTGACTCCGGCGCCACCCTCGTCGCCGCCATCGGTCCCGTGAACCGGCGCCCCGACACCACCGCCGTCGCCGTCGTCCCCTGGCGCCGCAACGAGCACAGCGCCGTCGCCGGCCTCAAGACCACCTCCTACGCCGAGAACGTCGTCGCCCTCGCCGCCGCCCACCGCGTCGGCGCCTCCGAGGCCCTGTTCGCCAACACCGCCGGACTGCTCTGCGAAGGCACCGGCTCGAACGTCTTCGTCGTCATCGGCGGCCGCCTGCTCACCCCCACCCTCGCCTCCGGCTGCCTGGCCGGCATCACCCGCGCCCTCGTCGTCGAGTGGTGCGGCGCCGAGGAGACCGACCTCCCGCTGGAGGCCCTCCGGGACGCCGAGGAGGTCTTCCTGACCTCCACCCTGCGCGACGTCCAGGCCGTCACCCGCGTCGACGACCGCGAACTGCCCGGGATCGGCCCGGTCACCGCCAAGGCCATGGCGGTCTTCGCCGAGCGCAGCGGCGACGACCTCGACCCGTGAGCCCGCTCCGGCGGGCCCGGGTCGTCGGCCGCCTCCGACGGGCTGGTGTCCTTAGCCGCCTCCGGCGGGCTGGTGTCCTTAGCCGCCTCCGGCGGGCTGGTGTCCTTAGCCGCCTCCGGCGGGCTCGTGTCCTTAGCCGCCTCCGGCGGATAAGCCTCCCGGCGCGGGGAAGGGACCACCACATGACCTCCACGCTGCGGCCCGAGGGCCCCGAGACACCCACCCCCGCCGGCGGCCGCACCAGACGCTGGCAGATCTGCGCCAACGGCCGCCAGGTCGGTGCCCTGCGCACTACCGCCGTCCCGCACGGCAGTCAACTCTTCGGAGAGATCGCCGAGTTGGAGATCAGTGAAGGGCGCGGCCGGGGCCGCGGGACGTTCGGCGCGCTGGCCGCCGAGGAGGTGCTGCGCGGCTGGGGCTGCACCCGCGTGGACATTGACGTCCCCGAGTCCGCGCAGGTCGCCCGCGGCCTCGCCCTCGCCCTCGGGTACACCGAGCGGATGCGGAACCTGGCCAAGCACCTGACCGCACCTCCCGATCTCCCGGCCGGCGTCACCGCCCGCGCGATCGGGGCCGGGGAGTTCCCGGCCTGGCTCGACCGGGCCGCCGAGGACTACGTCCGCTCGCTGCGGGAGTCGGGCCTCACCGAGGAGCAGGCCCGCGCCAAATCCGGCGTCGACCACCAGCGCCTGCTCCCGCAGGGCGCCGACAGCCCCGGCGTCGCGCTGCGCCGCCTCTACGGTGGCGGGGACGAAGCCGGCACCGAGCCGCTCGGCTCGCTCTGGGTGGACCTCCACCTGCGCGACCTGCCGGACGGCGAACCGCTCGCCTGGGTCATGGTCGTCGAGGTGTGCCCCGCCCCCCCGGGCCCGGGGCCCCGCCCGACACGGATTGGGCGAGCCCGACCCGGGGTCGCGGGCCCCCGGGGGCCCCACCCACGCCGATAA
>NZ_JBHWGV010000056.1:56128-58264 GCF_042732955.1 Kitasatospora sp. NPDC059747
CCGCCCCCCCGGCGCGCGGGGGGGGGCGGGGGGGGCGGGGGCGCCCCCCCCCCCCCCGGGCCCCCCCCCCCACGGCCGGACGCTGATGCTGCTCGCCGAACGCGAGTGCCTGGCCGCCGGTGTCCGCACCCTCGGCCTGAACGTCTTCACCGTCAACGAGGTCGCCATCCGGCTCTACGCCTCGCTCGGCTACCGGGTCACCAACCGCCTCTACGGCAAGCCTCTGTAACCCGACGATGCGTCAGGAGGCCTTCTTCTCCTCGATGATGGCGACGATCCGCTCGCGCAGGCCGTCCTGGCTCTGCCCGCCGTCCAGCCGCTTCCCCGCGATCACGTACGTCGGCGTGCCCTCCACCCCGATCGCCTTGCCCTCGGCCTGGTCGGCGTCCACGGTCAGCATGTGCCGCCCGTCGATCAGCGCCGTGTCGACCTCGTCGGCGTCCACCCCGACCTCGCGCGCGACGTCCAGCAGCACCTGCTGCCCCTTCGCGTCCAGCTCCTCGACGCGGGCCAGCAGCGCCTCCACGAACGGCCACCCCAACCCCTGCGCGAAGGCCTCCTCGGCCGCCTCGGCGGCCGCGTAGGCGTACTTGTGCTTCTCCAGCGGGAAGTGCCTCACCTCCACCGTCAGCGCGTCACCGTACTGGGCACGAAGCGCCCGTACGTCGTCCAGGGCGGTACGGCAATCCGGGCACTGGAGGTCGCACCAGAACTCGAGACGGGGAAGGGAACCATCGATCATCCCCCCAGTGTTCCACTAGTGGGCCCCCGCGCCGCCCGGCGGTGCGCCCGAGGGCCCGGCGACAGGAGGCACCCATGACCAGGACGACCCGATCCGACCGGACGCCACCGTGCTGAGCGCGGCCGTCAGCTTCGCACTCACGGCGGCCGGCGTCGCCGTCGCGGGCCTGCGCGCCTACCGGCGCCGCTTCCTCTCCGCGACCCGCTGGTTCGCCGTCGCCCTGCTGCCCGCGGGCCTCTACCTGACCGGCCTGTTCCCGGTCGCCCGCACGATCGCCGACGAGGTCGGCACGTGGGCCACCAAACTGGTCTTCGACCCCCGCGTCTGGACCGGCATCCTGCTGCTCGGCATCTCCGTCGCCCTGCTGCTCACCACGCGGTTCGTGAGCCGCCGCGGCGCGGTCGAGGCGCCGGAGGCCCGCCCGGCGGCGGCCCGGACGCCGGAGCGGTCCGCGGTCGAGGCGGCACAGCCCAAAGCCGCGCCGAAGAAGGCCGCGGCGAAGAAGCAGGACGACGGCCTCGGCGACTTCTCGGACATCGAGGAGATCCTCCGCAAGCGCGGCATCTGACCGACCGCGGGGGCGTGCGGCCGCGGCCGCGGCCTCAGGCGGAGGGCACGGCCTCGGCCGAGCGCTGCCGCGCCCGGTAGGCGGCGACGTGCAGCCGGTTCCCGCAGGTGCGGCTGTCGCAGTAGCGGCGGGAGCGGTTGCGCGAGAGGTCCACGAAGACGCGCGCGCAGTCCGGCGCCTCGCAGCGGCGCAGCCGCTCGCTCTCGCCCGCCATGAAGATGAACGCCAGCGCCATGCCCAGCTCGGCGGCCAAGAGGTCGCCGAGCGCGGCGTGCGGGGCGAAGTAGTGGATGTGCCACCCGTGGTGGTCGTGATTGGTCAGCCGGGGCGTCGTGCCGGCGGCCGCGACGATCGAGTTGACCAGCTCGGACGCCGCCGCGGTGGACTCCGTCCCGAACACCTCGCGCAGCCGCGACCGCAGGTCCTGCACACTGCGCAGGTCGCCCTCGGTGAGGGAGTCGATCTCGCTGATCCCCTGGTGGACCACGAAGGCGTCGAGCGCGGCCACGTCCGGCAGCAGCTCGGTGCCGCAGACCTCGGGCGCGGTGTTGAGCAGCTCGACGAGCGTGTTCAGCGCGCACTCGGTGTCGTGGGTGATCAGCACGTGGGGACTCCTCGCGGAGGGGGGACGTCGTTACCCCGCGTCGGCGGTTACCCCAGACCATACCGGGCCGTGCGGCGGAAGGCCGCTGCCTTCTTTCGAAGGTATGTACGGATTGCGTCACTGTGACGGAAAGCAGCCGGCGGTCAATCGAATAACCCCTCCGAAGACCGGTCCGCCACCCCGAAAACGGCGGCGCCCGGCATCGAGGCCGGCCACCCGAAC
>NZ_JBHWGV010000057.1:0-12163 GCF_042732955.1 Kitasatospora sp. NPDC059747
GGGCCGCCCCCCCGGCCCCCCCCCCCCCCGGCCCCGCGGGGGGGGGGCGGGCGCAATTGGGGGTCCTCACAGCCCGGCCCGCCGCCCGGCGTCGCCGCCTGCGCGGCGTCCGCGGCGGCGAGCCGGTTGGCCTCGACCTCGGCCGGGTGGGACGGCGCGGCGGCGATCCGGGGCGGGTCGTCGTCGAGCCAGTCGGACAGCGCTTCGCCCGTGGGCTTCTTCCTGGGCGGCGGTTCCTGGTGGCCGTCCTCGCACGTCGGGGCGGCGAGGTACGGGGTGACGGAGTGCAGCTCCTTGATCCACGCGAGTTCGCCGAAGGTGCCCGTCCGGGCGGGGTCGCCGCAGTAGGTGCGGACCCAGCCGAGGTAGAGGCCCGTCAGGATCTCCAGGACGGGCTCGTGGCCGTCCCGGTACCAGCAGCGCGGGATCTTCCGGTGCAGGTGGTGGTGGGTGATCAGCCAGTCCACCCACGGGGCGAGTTCGACGAGGCGCTGCTGCCGGTCGGCGGGCGTCATCGCCGACCACACCCACCGCCTCGGCGGGGTGCCGGTGATTCCGGCGGTGAGGTCATGCATCGGTGGCCTCCAGGGCCTGGTGCGGGACCGCGTCCGCCCGCGGCGCGGCCGGCCGGGCCAGCCACGCCTTGACGTCCGGGTCGCGCCAGGTCAGGCGCATGCGCACGCGGATCGGCGGCCGGTTGAAGTACAGCGCGATCGCGGTGTGTTCGGGGATCTCGCGCAGTTGGTGGACGGGCAGCAGGTCCGACTCGACGACGTTGGTCGAGGTGGAGTCGCGGCCGGTGCCGGTGGTGTGGCTGGTCCTCTCCACGAGTTCCCGGCCGAACAGGAACGACATGTAGCGCATCGTCTCGTCGTCGGCCATGCCGGGCAGCAGCAGCCGCAGCGTGCTCGCCGAGATGATGGTCTTGGCGCCTTCACGGCCCATCCGGCCGGCGAGCTGCGAGTAGTCGTGCCAGATGCTCAGCACGGTGATGCCCATGCCGCGGCCGGTGGTGAGCACGTTGGGCAGCTTCGGGTAGCGCAGGAAGTTGCCGGCCTCGTCGACGAACAGGCCGAGCGAGCGGTCGGGGTGGCGGCCGAGCTTCTCGTAGCGGTCCTCGGCGGCGTGGAGGACCGCGGCGATCAGCGAGGTGAAGTAGGGCGCGAAGCGGTCGGCCTGCGAGGGCGCCGCGATCAGCACGAGCGTGCCGTTGCGTTCCAGCAGTTCCTCGGCGCTGAAGTCGGTCCGCTCGGCGGCCTCGCGGATGCCCGTGCTGCGGTACGTCGCCGCGAGGACGTTCAGGGTGAACTGGACGGAGCCCTTGCCGTCGTCGTGCAGCGTCGTCCAGGGCTGCGCGTAGTCGAGCGCCGCCTCCGGGTGGTCCTCCTCCAGGATCGCGCGGACGTGGTCGACCGCCGCCTCGCCCTGGGTGAGCCAGCGCCGGAACGACTTGATGCCGCCCTTGGACGCCCGGGAGGCCAGCAGCAGTCCGGCCACGATGGCACGGGCCTGGATCAGCCACGGCTCCGCCTTCGGGTCGTACGTCTTCTGGCTCGCGTCGGCCATCCACTCGGCCATGCGCTCGGCGGCCTCGTCGTCGACGGCGTAGTCCACCGGCGACCAGTGCGCGGTCAGCCACGGCCCGGCGGGCAGCCCCGCCGGGGCGATCACCCAGACCGGGCCGATGTGGCTGCGGGCGGCGTAGATCTCCTCCAGGTCCGAGGCCTTGGTGGTCGTCACCAGTGCCGGGCCCTGCCACTCGGCCGCGTTCGGGGCGAGCAGGCCGGAGGTCTTCGCGGAGCCGGGCGGGCCGAACGCGATGGCGCTCGCGCTGCGTTCGATGACGCCGACGATCTTCCGGGTCTCCCGGCCGCGCCCCGCGGTGATGCGGTCCGGGCGTTCGGCCGGGGCGTCGGGCAGGGCCATCTCCTTCTCGATCTTGGCACCGCCCCAGGTCGCACCGCCCGCCAGCGAACGACGACGGCGACGGCCGAGGCGCCGCACGACCACCCCGGCGAGGACGGCCAGCAGCACGACCAGCAGGCCGAAGACCGTATAGAAGAGCCAGGCGGGCGGGGCCGGCCGGTAGACGGAGGCCGGCCCCTGCGCGACGGACAGCAGCAGCGTCTCGGGCACGGACGCGGTCATCTCCGGCAGACCGCCCCCGGACAGCAGCCCCGCCAGGGCACCGGCCGCGAGCGACACCGCGCCCAGCGAGACGACCGCTCCGGCGGCGAGCCCGAACAGGAACGTGCCGTCGTCCACCCGGTTGTCGGAGGCCACCTCAGATCACCATCTTCTCGTCGGTCTCGAACAACTCCCGCTCGGTGCGCGACAGCAGGAGCTGTACGGCGTGCGAGCCACCGCCCCGCCCGACCTTCCACAGCGCCCGTCCGCGCTGCCCGGCGCCCCAGGAGCCGATCAGGTCGCACTCGGCGTCGGTGAGGCCGATCGCCTCGCGGGTGAGGTTCAGCGGCTTGGTGTCCTGGGCGAGCTGGATCCGGGTCTCGCAGCTGGCGATCAGGTCCTTGGCGATGGCGACGGCCTCGGAGCCGGCCGCGCCGACCGCCTCGAAATCGCTCAACCGGTGCGTCGCGAGCAACTGGATGGTGCCGGTCGCACGGCTCAGCCGCAGGTCGGCGTCGATCTTGCGGACCATCGACGACCCGCCCGACTGCATCTGCCGCCACAGCTCGTCGCGCACGATGATCCACGGGCGGCCCGGACGGTCGATGGCGCTCTGCGCCCACGAGGAGACGCAGGTCAGCACCATGGCGACGACCTCGTCGCCGTACTGCTGGAGGGCGGAGATGTCCACGCTCTGGATGGGCGCGTCCCAGTCCAGGGAAACGGACGTCTTCTCGTCAAACAGGCCGCCGAGGTGCCCGGAGATCATCGAGCCGAGAGCGGAGCGGATGCTCGCCATCTGCTCGCGTGCCGTCTGGACGTCGTCGCCGCGCACGCGCAGCTCCCGGGCCATGGCCTCGGTCGGGTCCTTGAGCACCTGGTAGACCGCCGGGAGGGTCGGGGTGTCGAGGCGGGTGTGCCCGGCGCCGGCCAGCGCGCCGGTGACCTCGCGCACGGCGACGTCCAGGCACTCCTCCTCCTGCGGCTGGAGCACCCGCTTCAACTGGAGCTCCAGCAGCGCCTTGCAGAGGGTGAGGCGGCGGCGGTGGATCTCGGTGAGCCGGGCCTGGAGCTCGGCGTCGTCCTTGATCAGGTGGAGGTCCTGGCCCAGCGGGCCGGCGTCCAGCGGATTGAGCCGGCCGGACAGCCCGGGGCCCAGCCGCACCGGCTCGGTGCCCAGGTGGCGGCAGAGCGCCGCGTACTCGCCCTTGACGTCCCCGGCGATGAGCGTGCGGTGCCCGAACGCCATCAGGCGGAAGCACAGCGCCTTGACGTGGGCGCTCTTCCCGCTGCCGGGGATGCCGGTGAGGATCACGTTCGGGTTGGTGGCCAGCCCCTCCTGCACCCACACGCTCGGATGCGCGGAGAACGCCTGCATCGTGAGCGTGTTGAACCCGATGTACGCGCCGACCGGCGGCAGCGACGCCGCGTGCAGGAACGGGTAGATGCCGGACGCCCGGCCGGTGTCCGCACGGAACACCTCGGCCTTCGCGTGCGAGGCCGCCCGGCCCGCGAACGGCTGGTGCCAGCCCTTCTTCGGCGCGATCCGCATGGCCGTCGCCGGGTCCTCCAGCAGCCGGGCCCGCCGCAACTCGCGGGCGGTGGGCTGCCGCTGCGTCGGCGCTTGGTCGTCCGGCTCGAACAGATCGGCCACGCGGGTCGATTCGAGGACGGTGTCGCGTCCGTCCCGGCGGCGCGTGAACGGGAACCCCGCCATCAGATCGCCACCCTTCGCGGCGGCAGCCCCATGCCGAGCGGCAGCGCGGCGGCGGCGAACGCGTCGTCCATCGCGCCCCAGCAGCGCCGCAGTTCCAGACCGGCGTCACTCGCGTCCGCCTGCAGCTCGGCGCAGGCCGTCTCCAGCTCCTCCGGGTCCGTGACGGTGACCGCGATCAGCGCCACCATCCGCACCACGCCCTGACCGGACGCACGCGCGATGTCCTGCGCCCGCGCGATCTCCGACTCGCGGCGCTCGTCCTCCGACTCCGCCCGGCCCGTCTTCGCCCGCAGCGCCCGCGCGGACTGCCTCCGCGTCTTCTCCCGGCTCAGCTCCTTGCGCGCACGGGCAGGGCCGATCGGCTCGTAGACCAGCGACATCGACCGCCGCGCGTTCGTCCTCGGCCGCAGCAACGGCTGCAGGAACGTCGCGTACACCTCGGACTGCGGGAAGTTCCGCACCTGGTACGTGACCGTCCACGCCCCGTCGTGCCGGTACATGCCCCACGTGTACTCCGCCGCCGCCGGCCCGGCCAGCGCCGGATCCACACCGGGAGCCGTGCCCGCGTACGACGCGTCGTCGGACGCCGCCGAACGGACCGCCAGCATCTGCTGCGCCTCCGGGTCGTACGCGGTGCGGATCACGGCCGCCACCCGGCGCGGGTCGAGGAGCTCGACCACCTGGAGGCCCGCGCTGCTCAGCGACCCGTGCATGGCGTGGAACTCCCGCACCAGCACCGCGGCTGCGCCGACCTGTCCACCACCGGCACCGCGCACCGCCAGCCGCGCACGGACCGACGACAGCGTGACCGACAGGTACGTCTCACGGATCGTCGCCGCCGGACCCGCCGAGACCATCAGCTCGCCGAGGGCCTGGACGGCGGCGGCCGGGGCGTCGGCGGCGGTGTGCCGGTTCGTCCAGGACCGCAGCGCCTCACCGTCGTCCGGCAGGCTGCGCTGGTGCACCTGGATGCGGACGATCGAGCCGTCCTCCTTGCACTGGCTGCGCAGGAAGGCCGCCCACTGACGGACCCGGGCGTTCTGCCGGGCGGTGTCGACCAGGGCCAGGCCCGGGAAGGTGACGCGGGCGACGAGGGTGTAGGTGTTGTCGATCGGGTTGTGGACGATGCCGAGCGTGCCGCCCTGGCCGTCCGGTGCGGTCAGGATGCGCAGGCGCGCGAGCACGCCGGGCAGGTCCATCGGCTGGTTGCCTTCCTTGTCGGCGGGGGCGAACACCCCGCTGTAGAACACGTTCCGCTTGGTGGCGACGGCGAGCTGGTACCGGACCGCCAGCAGCACCCACTCCTCGGCGGCCAGGCCCATCACACGGCCGTAAGCCAGGAGGAGCAGCAGGCCGGCGAGCGGGAGCGCCACGAAGGCGGCCGTCCAGCTGTGCTGGTAGATCGGGATCAGGGCGACGACCGAGGCGGCGGCCATCAGGGCGAAGCCCACGCCGGACAACTCGCCGATGAAGCCGGACTTCTCCCGCTGCCAGCCGGTGTAGGTGTCCGGCTCACTGTGGGTCAGGGACACGGGATCAGTCCCCCTTCGGCTTCGGCAGCGGCGTGGTGGGCGGTGGTGGGGCGGACTCCGTCGGCGCGGCCGGACGGACGGGGCCGGTGGTGAGCCGCACGGTGCCCGTACTCGTGGGCGGTGACGTGTCGACGAGCGTCGGCGGCGAGGCGTCGACCAGGGTCGGCGTCGTTCCTGCGGACTCGGCCGGCTGCGGCACCTCTGCCTCGCCCGTACCTTGCGGAGCCGGGCCCTGCGTCTCTTCAGTGGCGCCGGCGTCGGCGCTGCCGCCATCCGGATGCGCCGCCGCTGCCGTGCCGCCGCCCTTGCGGGGCGGGACCACGGAGGCGTGGCCGTTGCCGGGGGCACCCAGTCCGGCGTTCGCGGCGGTGTTCGCCGCCGCGCCCTCCAGCGTGCTCGCGCCGGCGGCGGCGAGCTGCAGGCCGAGGCCGATCCCGGTGCCGATTCCGCTGCCCATGCCGGAGAGGAACTTGCGGGAACGGCTGTTGGAACCGCTGCCCGAGGCCGAGGCGCTGTCCTCCTCCAGGGCCTTGGTGAACCCGGACCCGCCGCCGACCGCACCGGCTCCGGCCACACCGGCGGCCCCGCCGGCGAAACCGCCGAACGCGGCACCCATGGTGGACCCCACGGAGGAGATCATCCCGGCGGCCACGCTGTTGCCGCCGCCGGCCTCCACCATCGTCAGGAACCGCGCCAGCACCGGCCAGGCGACCGCGGCGAGGAGGAAGACGATCAGGCCGACGATCACGTTCCGGATGCCGCTGGCGGTGCCCATCGCCTCGAACCCGATACCGAAGCACACCACGATCGCCAGCTTCGCGAGCGCCATCGCGGTGAAGGCCCGCCGGGCCTTGGGCCACCACTCCTGGGTCTCGTCGGACAACTGCCCGGCGACCGCCACGGGCATGGCGACCATCAGCACCATGATCCCGGCCTGACGCATCAGCACCTCGATCCACAGCGCGCCGACCACCAGGATCGCCAGGATCCCGAGGACGATGACCACGCCCACGGCCTGACTCAGCACGCCTTCCCCGGTCACCAGGCTCGCGCCCACGGACTGTGCGCCGCCGGCCGTCACCAGACCGGCGAACATGCCGGCCAGCTTCGTCTTCATGACCGTCGCCGCGTCCTGGTGCTCGGGGCCGACCTGGGTGAACGACTGGTCGATGATCCAGATCGACACCTGGTCGATCCACCGCAGGATGATCTGCGCCGATCCCGCGTACACCCCGAGTACCAGCGCGTACTTGCCCAGTCCCTTCAGCACGGTCGCCAGCGGCGCACCCTGTTGGCTCACCGCGACCTTGCCGAACTGGATCAGCATCAGGAACGTGGCGATCACGACCGACAGGACCGTCATGATCCCGGTCATGTGGCTGATCCCGGTCCCGCCCAGGTTGATCGTGGAGGCGTCGTTGAAGGCGTCGGCGAACTGCTGGAGGAGCCAGACCGTGCCCTCGCCGATGTAGCCCGCGATCTCCCGCATCGCGTCGGCGGCCAGCTTGCTGATCTTGCCGGCCACCCAGTCCCCCAGGCCGCCGGACGGTATCAGAAGGTCCGCGTTTTTCACGTTGCAGTCCTGGAAGTTCATGCCCCCTTCGATGCACTTCCCCATGGCGTCGACGTACTTCTGATAGCCCGCGATGCCGTGGTCCGTCGTGGCTTCCCAGTCCTTGAGCTTGTCGAGCTCACGCTGCTTGCGTGCTGCGGTGATGTTCGGGTCGTCGCAGGCCTTCTTCCGCTCGTCCGCGTTCCCGCTCTCCTCGCACTTGTCGTAGAGGTCGGGCTTCTTGTAGGGCCTGCAGTTGTCGGCCTCGGGCATCATGCACCAGTGGTTGTCCTTGTCGACGCCGATGCTGCTGTCGCTTCGGTCGTTCCACTGCGAGAGCCATTCCTTCGACGGGCTGTCGGGCGGACCGTTCGGGGCATGGACGGTCGGGCTGTCGGCCAACGCGGCAGGCGCGGCCAGCGCTCCCACGGACATGAGCGCGGCGAGCAGGACGGTCAGCAGGCGGAGGAGCCCGCGGTCAGTCACGGATCACCACCAGCCAGCCGTCCTTGAGGGACGTCGGCGAGTCGGGGTTGTAGGGCGCCGGGGTGAAACGCTTGGCGACCCACTTCGGATCCGTGGTGATCTTCCAGTCACCGTCCTCCCAGATCAGGACGACATCGGTCAGCTGGTTCTTGAGAGGGCTGTCGTCCGAGGCGGCCTTGGGCAGGGTGGCCGTGCGGCTGTAGTGCATCCAGACGTTGATCACCAGGCCGTCGTCGTCGAGCGCCCAGGCCTGCGCGGCGTCCACATTGGTGCTGATCGTCATGCCGGCCGGGGTGCCCCCCGAGGACGGCAGGCCGACCGTCTCACGAAGCTTGCGCACCTCGCTGACGGCCTTGTCGATGCTCGCCTCGCTACCCTTGGCCGTGGTGACGGCGAGCTGACGACGAACCATGTCGTCGTCCAGCACGCTCAGTTCGTCGAGGTGGTAGACCGCAGCCGACATCGCACCGAAGCCGAAGCGCGGAAATCCGATCGAGGCGCCGTCCTTCTGTCCGGTCGGCTTGTTCAGATGAACCGGTTTGGCCGTGTTCGGGGTCAGCGTCTTGGTCGCCGACGGGCTCGCCGACGTGGCGGGCCCGGTGCTCGCCGTGGCGGTCGGAACCACGGTCGGGGAGGCGGCCGGCTTGCCGTCCTTCCCGTCGTCGGACATGCCGCGGACGACGGCGACGCCGCCCACCGCGATGACGGCGCCGGCCACCACGCCGATCCCGATCAGCCGAAGGCGCGCCCTGCGCGCCGCGCGGTCGTGGCGGTCCATCAGGCGGCCGCCATCTTGTAGGCGGCGAAGATGAGCCCACTGGTGCAGGCGATGCCGATACCCGAGATCAGGCTCATGACGATGGCCTTCTTGCCGCGGGCCGCCATGCCGCCGCGCTCGGAGTTCTCGCCGATGGCGACGGCCGCCCAGCCCAGCAGCCCGCCGAGGACGGCGAGCGCCAGGCCGCCGCCGGCGACCCAGCCGAGGATCGTGCCGGTCGGGCTCTTCACGTTCTCCGGCAGCGTCGGCTTGAAGTCCGGGATCGGGTTCTCGATCGACGTCGGCTCGGGCGACGGTCCGGCGGCGAGGATGTGCGAATGCGGGTCGGACATCAGCGTGTTCAGGACGTGGAGGGTCTGGCTCACGGCAGCAGGACTCTTTCTACGGGTTGAACGGATTGGATCTGAAGAGGGGCCGCCGCCGGTTGGGTGGCGGGCGGCAGCGGGTCGCCCCAACTGGTGTGGGCGGAGCCGAGCACGGCCCGGGCGAGCTGGTCGGCGGCCTGGAGCGACCCGGAGCCCAGCCGGGCGGCGTCCCGCAGGCCCCTGGCGCGGATGTCCGGGTCGAACGGGACCCGGACGACGGCCGCGACGCGGGGCGCCAGCATGGTCTCCCCCGCACGGACGGGCGCGGGGGTTCGGCCGTCACCGGTGGACACGAGGGCGACGACCATGCGGTCGAGGGGCAGCCCGTCGGCCGAGGCGGCCGTCAGCGCGGTCTGCAGGGCGGCCATGCCGGAGGCGGTGGCCGCCGCGCACAGGACGGGAACGCTCACCGGAAGCGCGCACCAGGCGGCGGTCAGGCCGGAGCTGCCGGCGGCGCGGGAGGCGACGATGTCGTGCGCGACCGGGTGTGCGGTGTCCGCGATCACGGCCTGCCAGCCGCCGATGGCGGCCAGCTGGTGCCACGCGGCGGGTGCCTCGGGCAGGGCCAGCGGTGGAGCGCTCCAGTCCTGGTGATCGGTCAGCACGTGCCAGCCGGCCCCGGCCGGGGCCGGAAAGCGAGTTGCCGCCGCCAGGACATGACGCCTGCTCAGTGGTGCGTCGGGCGGGACGGACGCGAGCCCGGTCCCGGGTTCCGTCGCCCACGTGGGCCACGGCGAGGCCAAACGCGGCGCGAGGTCCAGGACGACGCCGGCCGCCGCCTGGGCGAGCCCGACGCCCAGCAAACCCGCGACCGTCGACCGTCCGCTGCCGCCGACGGCCGCCAGGACGGGCACCACGACCCGTCCGTGGGGGGCGATCACCACGGACGGGACAGCTTTCCTTGCCAACACTCCCCCGAATATTGCTAGCGGACAGTCACGCTCCGGTCAGGCTTCCCGAGCGAGCCGTGGCTGTCATGAGTACGGGTACTCATGACAGGCCTCTCCCCCGCCCCTTGGATGGGGCACAGGCCCGGTAACACCCCCGTCACCGTCCGTCTCGGCCCCGCAGTCTAATGTCGGAGCCGAACGTTTGTCGCACGCGCTCGGTTCCTGATCATCGGTCACACCTGTGACAATGCCGAAACCGTGAGCGGCCCGGCACCCGAACCGGCGGGACGCCCCCGAACAGGGACGATGCCCTGCGGTGGATGTCGCAGTCGGGTGTGAGAATGGCGCGTCCGCTTGCACGAAGGGGGTTGTCTGCGGGCAATCGGCGTTGTCCGGAGGGGTTCTGACCGAGGGGGGTCTGAGTGCAGGTCAAATCTTGGCTGGTGTTGGCGGTCGCGGCCGTCGGCCTGAGTCCGCTGGCTCTTGGAGTCGGACTGGTCATGGTCGTCGCCGTCGCCGCCGACGACGAGAAGGGCAGCGGTGGCGGTGTGGCCCCGGTGGTGTCGGTGGCCACTCTTCGCACCGGACCCGGTGGTGTGCCGGAGCAGTACGCGGAGTTCGTCAAACAGGCCGCAGCCGCTTGCGACCAGGGGTTGAGCGCGGGCGTCCTGGCCGCACAGATCAACGCCGAGTCCGCGTTCGATCCGCGCGCCAACTCCGGACAGGCCCAGGGGATCGCCCAGTTCACCCCGGAGACGTGGGCGAGCTGGGGCAACGGCGGCAGCGTCTGGGAACCGAAGGACGCGATCGCCGCCCAGGGCCGCTTCATGTGCAGCCTCCTGAAGACCGCCAAGCAGCACCCGGACTACAACGGCAGCGCCATCGAACTCGCGCTGGCCGGCTACAACGCCGGATGGGGCCGCGTCGACCAGTACAAGGGCGTGCCCCCCGCGTCGTTCGCACAGGGCCAGACCTACGACTACGTGAAGAAGATCATGGCGGACGTCCGGAAGTACACGCAGTCCGAGGACACCGTGCCCGTTCAGCTCCCCGCCGACTACCAGCTGCCCGCCGACACCCCGCAGGCGGTCAGGACCGCCGTGGCGTGGGCCCTCGCCCAGCGCGGCGGCTGGTACCAGTGGGGCGGCGACTGCACGAACCCGTTCGGCGACAACACCCAGGGCCGGTGCGACTGCTCCAGCCTGATGCAGCAGGCCTACGCACACGCCGGCGTCACCCTGCCCCGGACGACGTTCGAGCAGGTCAAGACCGGCACCCGGGTGTCGCCGGACGACGTCAAACCGGGCGACCTGGTCTTCAACGCCGGCTCGGACGGCTCGGACGACTCCCCGGGCCACGTCGGCATGTACGTGGGCAACGGCTGGATCGTCGAGGCCCCGCGCACCGGCGTCCAGACCCGCACCGTCGCCTACAGCGGCTGGCGCAACAGCACATCGGCACTCACGCGGATCACCCACGTCGTCCGCGTGGTGCAGTGGTAGGACAGGAGAAACGTTGCTTCACGAGGACCAACCGGCCCACCCCTGGGGGACGGTGACACCCGCGTTCTGGGCCGCACCGGAGCCGGCCGGCCTGCCCGCGGTCACACCCGACTTCGCGGACCGCTTCGCCGAGTTGACCGGGCTGCTCGACCGGACGTCGGACACCGACGTCCTGGCGGCCGTGGCCGCCAAGGCGGGTGTGCTCGACCAGGACGTCACCGCGGCACTCGGACCGACCGACCCCAACGTCGCGAACGTCCGCGAACTCCGCGGCCTGATCGCGCGCCGCCAGGGCCGTCGCACGGAGGCCGCCCGCTGGCACCTCCACACCGCGGGCCTGCACATCGCCACCGGCGGCGTGGGCTCGCCACGGGCCAGGGCGAGCGCCAAGCACGCGCTGTCGGACTGGCGGGAGATCCCCGACCCGGCCGAACGCACCGCCGTCGGCCACGAGATCCTGCCCGTGCTCGCCGCCGTGGCCGGAACCGACGCACCGCCCACGTGGGAGGTCAAGGCGTACCTGACCGGGTAGGGCACCGACGGCGGGCCTCGCAACTCCCGTGCTGAAAGAGAAACGCCGGCCCCGGCGGTCCCGATGGATCGTTCGCCGAGTCCCCCGGAAACACATCTCGCCCGGCCCCGCGCACCGGACGGGCTAGCCGGGCTCGCGAAGCCCGGCGGGGCTGCGAAAACTGGCCGCGTGTCCTCCACCACGATCACGCCGATCTCCTCCCACGAGTTGGACCTCCTCCGTGCGCTGCGGGCCCGGGCCGCGGGCGGCGGGCTGTCGGCCGAGGCCGTGGTCCTGGCGCAGGGGCGGCTCCAGGAACCGTGCGGCTGGCCGGCGGGTTTGCCGCGGCGCAGTGACGGCGGGGACTGCTTCCGCAACGCGTGGCGGATCGCGCTGAAGCCGGCCGGGTTGGTGTACGTGGAGGGGTTCGTCCTCGGTGCGGGCGGGGTGGTGACGCGGCGCGCCTGGTGTGCGGACGAGGAGGGGCGGGCGCTGGATCCGACGTGGCGGGACGGGCGGGCGCTGGCGTACGTGGGGGTCGGGATGGCCGCGGAGTGGGTCGCGGCGGTCCAGCAGCGCACGTGTACGCGGACGCGGTTCCCGGGGGGGGGGGGGACCCCCCGCGGGCGCCCCCGACCGGGCGCCGCACGCCCCCGGCCCCGGCCCCCGCGGGGACCAACCCCGCCGGGGGCGCCCCGCCCCC
>NZ_JBHWGV010000057.1:12173-50323 GCF_042732955.1 Kitasatospora sp. NPDC059747
ACGCAGCGCTGGTGTCCGGCGACGGGGTTCGGGGGGGGGCGGGACCCCCCCGCCCCCCACACCCGGGACGCCGACCGCGTGTTCACGTACGGGGTCCCCGCCCCGGCCCTGCTACCGCTCGGCCGTGAGCTCCCGCCCCGCCCGAACACCGGATAGCGCGAAGGGCGCCGGGCGGTAGGCTGCGGCGCGTGTTCGAGTACCACGGCTGGATCAACGTCCTGGAGAGCGCCGACGCCGACGACGACCCCCACGCCGATGCGCGCCTCGACCGGATCGCCGCGCGCATCGACGAGCGCGTCCGGGAGCTCGACAGCCCCTGCCTGCTGGACCTCCGCCGGATGAACGGCGGCGTCTTCGTGCACCTCGGCGGCTGCCCGAACCACCGCGACGACTCGATCGTGGCGTTCTTCCGCGAGGTCGGCCAACTGGCCCCGGGTTCCTACGGGTTGCTGCACGTCCGGGACGACGAGGAGCCGGGCCGCGAGAACGAGGTCACCGTCGTCCGCATGGTCCGCGGCCGGCTGAGCACGCATACGGAGCTGCTGCTGTCCCCGTGCATCCCCGTCCTGGAGGACCCGTTCCCGGGTTAGCCCGAAGGAAATGTCCGGTCCCGGGGCGGCTACGGGGGAGGCCGCTCCGGGACCGGAGTCTTGGGGTGGTGGGGGTCAGACGCCCACCGACTGCTTCTCCGGGCCGAGTTCGGTCTCGGTGGCGGTCTCGGCGGCGGCCTCGGCGGCCGGGGGCTGCTTCTTGAGGGCCAGGGCCAGCAGGCCGCCCAGGATCAGCAGGACGCCGCCGGCGATGCCCGCCGTGCGCAGGCCCTCGACCACGTCCTCCTTGGCGGCGGTGGCGTAGGTGCCGGTGAAGGTGGAGTTGGCGACCGCCACCAGGGCCGCGAGGCCGACCGCGCCGCCGACCTGCTGGGCGGTGGAGGCCATGGCGCCGGCCACGCCCTGCTCCTCCGGGGCCACGCCGGAGCCGGCAGAGGCGAAGACGGAGACGAAGACCAGGCCGCCGCCGAGGCCCCACAGGACGGAGCCGGGGAGCAGGGCGGGGAAGGAGCCGCCGGTGGTCATGACGGCGGCGGTCAGGGCGATGCCGGCGCCGTTGACGGCCATGCCGGTGGCGAGGGTGGCCCGCATGCCGAAGCGCTGCATGAACTTCGGGGCGAGCTGGCCGGCGCCGACCATCGAGACCAGGGTGAGCGGCAGGAAGGCGAGGCCGGCCTGGAGCGGGGTGTAGCCGAGGACGGGCTGGATGTAGGTGGTGAAGACGTAGTAGCCGCCGGACAGGCCGGTCTGGAAGACGAACACCACGGCCATCGCCACGACGAGCGGACGGTTGCTCAGCAGGCGCAGCGGCATGAGCGGGTCGCGGGTGCGGGCCTCGGTGACGAAGAAGGCGACGAGCAGGGCGGCGCCGAGGAGCAGGGCGGTCAGCGGGGTGGGGCTGAGCCAGCCGTCCTCGGGGCCGGTGACGAGGCCGAAGACGACGGCGGAGATGCCGGCGGTGGCGAGCAGGGCGCCGGGCAGGTCGAAGCCGCCGCGGCTCTGGACGGCCGGGTCCGGGCGCAGGACCTTCGGGGCCGGGATGAGGACGGCCAGCGCGAACGGCACGTTGATGAAGAACACCCAGCGCCAGGAGGCGAGGTCGGTGAGGACGCCGCCGAAGAGAGCGCCGGCGGCGAGGCCGAGCGAGCCGGCCATGCCCCAGACGCCGAAGGCCTTGATGCGCGCCTGGCCGTCGAAGGAGGTGGCGATGAGGGCGAGGACGGCGGGGAAGAGCAGGGCGCCGCCGACGCCCTGCACGACGCGGGCGCCGATGAGGACGCCCTGCCCGGTGGCGATGCCGCCGACCAGGGAGGAGACGGCGTACAGGCTCAGGCCGGCGAGGAAGAGGCGGCGGGCGCCGATGCGGTCCACCGCGCGGCCGCCGAAGAGCAGCAGGCCTCCGAAGGAGACGGCGTAGGCGGAGACGACCCACTGCAGGGACTGGGCGGAGAAGCCCAGTGCCCGGCCGATGTCGGGCAGCGCCACATACACGATGTTGTAGTCGACGGTGACGATGAACTGCGCGAAGGCGAGCAGGAAAAGGGTGATTCCCGCCCTGCGGGCAGGGGCCGTGGCAGGCATGGTTACTCCCGTTGGGGACGACGTGGGGACGACGTGGGGACAGCTGGGGAACAAAGTCGGCACAGGGTCGGCACGGAAAGCACACGTGCGGAATAAAGCCCGCACCGAACGGTGCTCAGCTTCTTAACGGTGTTTACTCTAGCAGGAGTACGCTCCAAACAAAACGCCGTATAGTTCTGCCACCGACCTGGAGGACAGCAGCATGGATACGAAGCCCACCCGCCGCGCGCGGCTCCGCCAGCAGACGATCACCGAGATCAAGGAGGCCGCCCTCAAGGCCCTCGCCGAGGCGGGCCCGGCGGGCATCACCCTGCGCGGGATCGCCCGCGAGCTGGGCATGACGGCCGCGGCCCTCTACGGCTACTTCGACACCCGCGACCAGCTGATCTCGACCCTCGCCGCGGACGCCTACAACGAGCTGGCCGACTCGCACGAGGCCGCCCTGGCCGCCCTGCCGCACGAGGAGACGGCCCGCCGGGTGCGCGCGGTGTGCGACACCTTCCGCACCTGGTCGATCAAGAACCCGGCGGCGTTCCGGCTGATCTACGGGGACGGCCTGCCCGGGTTCACCCCGCCCGAGGAGGTCGCCGCGGCGGCGCGGCGATGCTGCATGACGGTGCTGGACGTGGTCGACGGGGCGTGGGAGCACGCGCCGGCGGCGCTGCGCGAGGACCGGGCGGACTGGTCGGACTTCCACGAGTCGCTGTCCGGCCCGGCCCGCGAGCAGTTCCCCCACCTGTCGCCGCAGGCGCTCGGGGTGAGCCTGCGGATCTGGGGGCGGATGTACGGGCCGGTGGCGCTGGAGGTGTTCGGCCACCTCGGGCAGCAGATCAACGATCCGGCGGAGGTGTATCGGCGCGAGGTGGACGCCATCGTTGAAATGCTCGGCATCAGCGAGTAGATACCTGGGAATTCTCGCCACTCGCGTGAGAAGAACCTAGCAATCTTTAGGAAACAATCCTAACGGTTTATCCTTCACATAAAAGCCGAGGCCGGTCGTCACGAAGGCGACGCGCGACGACCGGCCCGACGTCACCGCCGCGAGCGCGACCAGGCCCGCATCGCCGGCTTCTCGACCACGGCGTACAGCAGCCACGCCAGCGCCAGGCTCACACCGAGGTACAGCACGACGATCGCCGCGCCCTGCCAGACGGCGAACGACCGCTCGAAGCCCATGAGTTGCTTCACATACGTGATCACCGTCCCGTGCACCATGTAGAACGCGAAGGACACCTCACCCAGCCACAGCAGCGCCGGGTGGTGCAGCACCGAGCCGGCGCCGCCGAGGTCCCGCACCGCGATCGCGGCGATCAGCAGGGCCAGCGGCAGCGCGGTCACGGCGCTGTGCGAGTACAGCCACGGCACGTTCATCGAGCCGGCCCAGGCCGCCAGCGCGAGCACGGACGCCACCGGTACGCCGATCCGGGGCAGCCGCCCGGCCGCGACGATCAGCGCCATGACGATGCCGAGCGCGAACTCCAGCGTGCGCACCGGCGGGAACATGTAGACCGCCCAGAACTGCTCGGCGGAGACGGGGAACCCGTTGGGCGTGGTGCCGCCCGGCAGCAGCGCGTACGCGGCCGCCGGCACCAGCGCGATCGCGGCGGTCAGGACCAGTGCCAGCGCCCACAGGCGGGCCGGGTCGACGCGGCGCAGCAGTGCGTGGAGGAACGGGAAGCACAGGTAGAAGAACAGCTCGCAGGCCAGCGACCAGCTCGGCGGGTTCACCGACAGGTAGACGTCCAGGTACGGGAACCAGGCGTGCACCATCGCGAGGTTGGGCAGCCACTGGTGCCAGGTCGAGGTGGCGGCGGCGAACAGCACCATCGCGAGCGCCCAGGTGACGACGTGGTTGGGGAAGAGCTTGACCACCCGGCGGCGCCAGAAGGTCCGCTTTCTCAGCCCCGGCCGGGCGGCGTGGGTGAGGACGAAGCCCGACAGGAGGAAGAAGAACGACACCCCGATCGAGCCGGTGGTCGACCAGATCCGGGCCCAGATCTCGCGGGCGCGCCCGTCGAACGGGGTCAGCGCGGGCGGGCCGGTGAGCGAGGTGTGGAAGAAGAACACGCCGAGGGCGGCGAAGAAGCGCAGCCCGGTGAGCGAGGGCAGCCGGGACGGCAGGACGGAGCTGCCGGCAGCGGTGCGGGCTGGAGCGGTTGCGAGTGTGCGGGACACGTGCGGTCGGATCCTTCGGAGCGGGTGCGGGCCGGGCGGCTCGCAGCGGAACGGAGACAACTTCCTTGCAGTGAAGGTGAGTTGAACGGAAGGAGACACGAAAGGGGCCGGGCCAGAGCCGTTGGGGCCGGCCCATTGGGAGGGACGCGCGTGAGGCGGTCTGGGGGGGGGCCCCCGCACGGTCACGGGCACCAAGTCCTTTCCCTGAACGTTATTTACCCGCTATTTAACCCCCACTGGGCCGGGGCCATCCCCGATGGCCCGGCCCCTTTCGGAGGGACGCGCGTCAGGCGGTCGTGCCGCCGTCCACGGCCAGGGTGGCGCCGGTGACGAACGCCGCGCCGGGCGAGACGAGGTAGGCCACCGCCTCGGCGATGTCGGTGGTGGCGCCGTAGCGGCCGAGGGCGGTGCCGGCCCGCTGGAAGCCGGCCGAGGGGCCGTCGGCCGGGTTCATGTCGGTGTCGATCGGCCCGGGGCTGATCTGGTTGACGGTGATCCCGCGCGGGCCGAGGTCCCGGGCCAGTCCCCGGGTCAGGCCGAGGATCGCGGCCTTGCTGACCGCGTACGGGGTCATGCCGCCACCCGGCACCCGTTCGCCCAGGCAGGAACCGATGTTGACGATCCGGCCGCCCTCGGGCAGGTGGCGGGCCGCGGCCTGGGCGGTGAGCAGCGCGCCGCGGACGTTGACGTCCAGGGTGCGGTCGATGACGTCGACCGGCACGTCGGTCAGGGCGGTGCCGCTGACGTCCATGTAGCCGGCGTTGTTGACGAGGATGTCGATCCGTCCGAAGTGCGCGACGGTGGCCTCGACGGCGGCGGCGGGCGCCTCGCGGTCGGCGGCGTCGGCCCGGACGGCCAGGGCCTTGCCGCCCGCGCGCTCGATCTCCGCGACGACGGCCTCGGCGGCCTCGGCGCCGCGGGTGTAGGTGAGGGCGACCCTGATGCCCGTGCCGGCGAGGCGGCGGGCGATCTCGGCGCCGATGCCGCGGCTGGCTCCGGTGACCAGGGCGACCCGGTCGTCGGCGGTCGGCTGGGTGGCGGTGTCAGACATGGGACGGCCTTTCGGAGGACTCGGAGGAGGGCGCGGAGGAGGACTCGGACACGGCGGGAGCGCCGGGACCGGCCGTGCGGCGCAGCAGTTCGGGCACCAGCGTCAGCAGCCCGAGCACGGCCATGGCCGCGCCCGTCCACAGCGGGGCGCGCAGCCCCCAGTGCGAGACGCCGATCCCGCCGACCCAGGAGCCGACGACGACGCCGAGGGTGATGAAGGAGGTGTGGACGGTGTTGACCAGCGGGCGGTCGTTGGCGGTGCGCATGACGCGGGTGACCATCGCCGGGTTCATCGTCACGCCGACCAGCCCGATGCCGGTCATGGCGGCCAGGGCGACGGCCGCGTCGGCGGCGCCGAGCGCGAAGACCGTCAGGAACACGGTGTTCAGGGCCAGGCCCGTGCCGAGCACCGTCAGGGTGTGCCGGTCGGCGAGGCGCCCGACGACGGCGTTGCCGATGACGGTCGCGGCGCCGTAGAGGACCAGCAGCAGCGGGACGGTGCCCGCGGCGAAGCCGGTGACGTCGGTGAGGATCGGCACGAAGTACGAGAACGCAGCAAAGGTCGCGCCGATGATCAGCATGCTGGTCGCGAAGGCCGCCCACAGCCGCGCGTTGCGGAAGGCCCCCAGCTCGGCGCGGACGGAACCGCCGGAGCCGCCGGCCCCGTCGGGCTCCTCCTTGGCCAGCGCGGGGACCGCGCCGAGGGTGACGGCGAGGGCCAGCGCGGCCAGGGCGGCGACCGCCCAGAAGGCGAACCGCCAGCCGTAGTGCTCGCCGGCCAGCTGGGACAGCGGCAGGCCCAGCACGGTGCCGACCATCAGGCCGCCGAGCACGATCGAGGTGGCCCGGCCGCGCACCTCGGGACCGGTGACGCGCACGCAGATGGCGAGTGCGACGCCGAAGAAGGCGCCGGAGGCGGCCCCGGTGACGAGGCGGGCGACGACCATCAGGGCGTAGCCGTCGGCGAGGGCGCCGAGCGCCTGCCCGGCGAGGAAGACGGCGTACAGGCAGATCAGGGCGGTCTTCTGGCGCAGTCGCAGGAGACCGGCGGTCAGCAACGGGCCGCCGATGGCCATGGCCGCGGCGTAGACCGAGACCAGGTAGCCGATCTGGGGGATGCCGGCACCGAGGTCCTCGGACAGCTGCGGCATCAGGCCGGCCACCAGGAACTCGCTGGTCACCATGGTGAAGATGCCCAGGCCCAGGACGTAGATCGCGAAGGGCACGGCTCAGACCTCGACAGTCTCGACGGTGTGGGACGGGCCGCCGACCACGACGGCCCCCGCGGCCTGGAACGACCCCAGGGACTCGGCGATCGCCTTGGCCCGCGGGTTGTCGGCCGGATCGAAGACCGGGATCGGCTCGCCGGGCCGGGCGTCGACGCCGGCCTGGAGGAAGAACTCCTCGAAGCCGCTGGGCGTGAAGATCAGCAGCTGCTTGGCGGCGTGCAGGCCCTTGTTGCGGAAGCGGTGGACGGTCCCCTTGGGGACGAAGACGAAGTCGCCCGCGCGGACGTCGTAGGTCTGCCCGTCCGCGAAGAACTCCAGCTCGCCTTCGAGGAGGTAGAAGGCCTCGTCCTCGTTGCGGTGGTCATGGGCCGGCGGCCCGCCGCCGGGCGGCACGGAGGCCTCCAGCAGCGTGATCGTCCCGCCGGACTGCGCGGTGTCGACCTTGACGGTGTAGACGTCGCCGTTGAGCCAGACCGAGGGGCCCTGGCCGGCGGGGATGTGCAGGACCTTGCCGAGGGCCGGCGGGTGGTCGCTGCGGAGCTGTTCGTTGAGTGACATGGCGTACGGGAACCTCAGGACGCGGGGACGGGGACGGAAGCCTGTACGGGTACGGAGGGCTGGACGGGAGGGACGGGCGCGGGGGTGAGCGGGTGCGCCAGTCGGGCGCCGTCCGGCAGCTGCCCGGTGCGGGCGGGCGCGACCTCCTGCCCGTCGCACTCGGTGGTCAGCACCTCCAGCCAGCCGTCGGCGCAGCCGACGAACACCCGCCCCCGCTCGCCGTGCACGACGAGCCCGGGCACGGGCGCCCGGTCGGGCGCGCCGGCCGGCGCCGGGTCGGCGGACAGGACGCGCACCCGTCTGCCGGCCTCGTCGGCGGTCCAGGCGCCCGGCGAGCGGTAGCCGGCCCGGACGTGCCGGTCGACGACGGCGAGCGGGGCGCGCAGGTCCAGGCGCAGGTCGTCGTCCGAGGGCCGGCCGAAGTACGAGCGCAGCGCCGGGTCCTGGGCGATCGGGCGGTAGCCGCGCTCGGCGAGCTGCGGGATGAGCTCCAGCAGCATCAGCACGTTGGCCCGCTCCTGGGCCGTGCGCAGGTCCAGCGCGGTCTCCCGGCCGGTCAGCGGCACCTGGTGCTGCATGATCAGGTCGCCGCTGTCGAGGACGGGCGCCATCTCGATGGCGGAGACGGCAGACTCGGTGGCGCCCTCGCGGATCATCCAGTAGAAGGGCGCGAGGCCGGCGAAGGCGGGCAGCGGCGAGGGGTGGAAGTTGACGGCGGTGACCCGGGGCACCGACAGCAGCCGCTCGCGCAGGATCTGCTGGAAGTTGGCGACGACGAAGTAGTCGGCCTCGTAGCCCTCCAGCTCCTCGACGAACTCCGGCCGGTTGACCGACGGCGGCCGCAGGACCGGCACCCCGAGCGCCGCGCCCTGGGTGACCAGGTCCACCTGCTCGGGGTCGTCGGTGAAGTACGAGCAGCGCTTGCCGTGCGGGGAGGTGACCACGGCGACGAGGTCGACCTGGGGGTGGCCGTGCAGCATGCTCAGGAACGGCGAGCCGAGCTTGGAGTTGACTTCCGAGAACAGGACGACGCGGATGCGGTCCATGGGTCGGGAAACCTCTCTGTGTCTGGCTGTGCGGGGCAGGGACGTTCGGGGTGGCGCGGGCCGGCCTGGAAGGGTCGGTGGCGCGGGCCGGCCTAGAAGAACGGGCTCGTCGACTTCCCGCCCAGCAGCACGTTGCCGGTGAGCTGGAGGATCGAGTCCTGGGCGACGGCGTGCTGGTTCATCGTCCAGGCGTCGCGCAGCCAGCGGTCCAGCGGCGAGGGCTTGTAGACGGAGGAGCCGCCGACCAGGTCGAACAGGGTCTGCACGATGTCGCGGGCGGTGCGGAAGGCGTGCCGGCGGGCGATGGCGGTGGCCACCCTGGCGTCGTCGGTCAGCTCGGCGCCGCCGGTCAGCGCGTCCCACTGGCGCTCCAGGCTCGCGTACACGCCGGAGCGGGCGGCCAGCAGCTCGCCCTCCAGGCGGGCGATGGTGCTCTGGACGCGGTGGTCCTGCGCCCACGGGGTGCCGGTCTCCCGGTCGGTGCGGTGGGCGGCCAGCTCCCGCACGTGGTCCAGCGCGGCGCGGGCCATGCCGAGCGGGATGCCGGACATCTTGCGCAGGATGGTGTCGGGGCTGGCGTGCAGCGGGCCGGTGCGGCGCGGGTCGGAGAAGCTGAAGGAGCGCTCCTCGGGGACGAACAGGTCCTCGCAGGAGTAGTCCTGGCTGCCGGAGCCGGCCAGGCCGGTGGTGTGCCAGGTGTCGTGGAAGGTGTAGGCCGCCGGCTTGGAGACCAGCACCCGCCAGTGGGTGGGCTCGCCGCTGACCGGGTCGGGCTCGGGGGTGCCGTCCTCGTCGACGATCAGGCAGCCGGCGCCGAGCCAGTCGCAGTGGGCCGAGCCGGAGCCGAACTTCCAGCGGCCGGTGAGGCGGTAGCCGCCCTCGACGCGCACGGCGCGGCCCTGCGGGTAGATCCAGCCGGAGTTGGCGAGGTCGAGGGTCGGGTACATCTCGCGGGCCACGTCGTCGTCGAGGTAGCCGGAGTAGATGCCGGAGTCCATGCCGATCATGGCGCACCACGCGGTGGAGGCGTCGCCGGTGGCGAGGATCTCGATCAGTTCGCACTGCTGCATCGAGGTGAGCTCGGGGCCGCCCCAGGTCTTGGGCATGGCGGCGCGGAAGACGCCGCCGTCGCGCAGCAGGTCGACGATGTCGGCGGGCAGGGTGCGGTTCTGCTCGATGCGGGCGCCGGCCTCGCGCAGCTGCGGGACGAGGGTGCGGGCGTGCGCGAGGATCGCCTCGGCGGTGTCGGGGACGACGGTGGTGGTCACGGTGGTGCTCATCGTGGAGGTCCTTCGGGAGTTGACGGTGATCAGAGGTAACGGCCGGGCGCGAACGTGCCGTTGGGGTCGACGAGGCGCGCGACGTCCAGGACCAGCGCGGCGTTCTCGGCGTCCGGGGCGTGCTCGCGGCCCCAGCCGCCGTGCGCGGAGTCCAGCCGGTACGGCGCCCAGCCGGCCGCGGCGAAGAGCGCGTAGGCCCGGTCGAGCGCGCGGTGCGCGGCCTCGGCCTGGGTGGCCCGGTCGAACGGGAAGGAGACGACGAGGTCGATGACGTCGGCGTCGAGGGCGTTGACGGTGGCGCCGGGGCGGATCCCGGTCTCCTCGTGCACGGTGTCGAGGAGGGCCAGGGCGCGGGCGGTGTCGGCGCCGGTGAAGGGGATCAGCGGCAGGAAGAAGATCCAGCCCTTGCCCTCGGCGTCGACGAGGTCGGCGCGGGTGCCGGTGGCGGAGGCGAGCATGTCCTCGTTGAACTCCACCGAGCCGGAGTACGCGGCCTGGACGACCTTGGACACGGTGTCGTCCGCGGCCGGCTCCTCCCCCGCCGCGATCCGGCCGAACAGGCCCGCGGCACGGGCCTCCTCGACCAGCGCTCCGGCGAGCGCGTCGAGCGTGCCGGCGGTGGCGTCCACGCACACGTGGGCGAGGTAGCCGTGGCCGCCCTCGCCGCCGTAGGTGGCGGTGGAAGCGGTGTCGTAGATCTTCACGACGCCCGACACCACGTTCCCGGCCCGCCAGCGGCGGATGAGGTCCACGGCCGCGGGCAGCTCCTCCCGGCCGAAGGAGAGCCGGACCACGCGCTGCGCCTCGGGGCGCGGCAGCAGCCGGACGACGGCGGCGGTGATCACGGCGAGCGGTGACTGGGTGAACAGGTGCAGCGTGCTCGGCCCCAGGCCGTACGGGTTGACGGCTCGTCCGGCGGAGGTGCCGGGCCACCAGCCGGTGCGCACCAGGCGGCCGTCGGGGAGCACCGCTTCGAGGCCGAGGAGGTCCTCGGTGCGCTGGCGGCGCAGGCCCACGCCCCGGTCGACGAGGTTGCCGAGCAGCGAGGTGTGGCCGGAGGAGGCGGTGACGTTGAGCATCCGGGCGGTGCCGGCGAGCCGGGCGGCGAGGACGGCCTGGGTGACGCCCGGCTCGACGACCGCGTAGCCGGCCTCGACGTCGAGGTCGCGGACGGCGTCGAGGCGGTCGAGTTCGAGGCGGACCACCGGGCCGACGGCCGGTTCCTTGGAGCCCAGGCCCCAGTTGCGGCCGGTGGAGACGGTGTGCAGGCCGGGCAGGCCGGCCCGGGCGCCGCCGTGCTCGTCGAAGGCGCGGACGACGGACCGCACCTCCTCGGCGCTGCCCGGGCGCAGGACGGCGTTCAGGGCGCGGGCGGCGAAGGCGGAGACGTTGGCCTCGGCCGGCAGGAGCGCGGCCGGGTCCGCGGAGCGGACGACGTGGTCGGGGCCGATGGCGGCGGCGACGGTGTCCAGGACCGCTTCGAGCGCGGTGCGGGAGGCGGTTTCGGGCATGGCTGGTCCTCGGAAGGTGCGTGCGCGGGCACGGAGGGGTGACGGAGAGGAGGGGGAAGGGCTCAGGCCGCGGGCTTGGTCGGGGCGGCGCCGCCCAGGTAGACGGCGACGGGCCGGCCGGGGCGGTCCCAGGACAGGTGCGCCAGCACCCGCAGGGTGCGGGGCGGGGCTCCGGCGAAGGCGGCGTCCTGCGCGCAGAGGGCGGGCAGGTCCCAGCCGGCCTCGTGCAGGACGAGCGCGGGGTTGGTGGCGGTGAGGTCCGGGGTCATGGTGAACACGAGGCTCACCAGGTCCGCCCGGTCGAGGTGGTTGGCGGCCAGCAGGCCGGCGAGCAGGTCCTCGGTGGCGCGGGTGAGGGCGGGCACGGTGTCGGCGGGCACGGCGATGCCGCCGCGGACGGCGAGCGTACGGATCATGCGGGTCGTACGGGTCGCGCCGGTCCTACGGGTCGCGCCGGTCGTACGGATCACGCCGGTCGTACGGATCGTGCCGGGAATGCCCTCGCCCTCGGCCGGGCTCAACTCCCGTCCGCGGAAGCGGAGGTGAAGCGCCCCTGGTGGAAGACCAGGGCGTCCTGCGGCTCCTCGGTACAGGTGGCGTGCAGCACCCGGGCGAGGAACAGGTCGTGGTCGCCGCCGGGGAAGGTGTCCTCGATCTCGCAGGCGAGCGAGGCCAGGGCGCCGGGGAGCACGTCGTGCCCCTCGGCAGTGCGGTCGAGGTAGGCGCCCAGACCGGGCCCGGCGGGCTTCTCCCGAGAGGCGAACAGCTTGGCCACGTCGCCCTGGTGGGCGGCGAGCAGGTGGATGCCGAGCCGGCGGCTGGCGGTGATCACGGGGTGCGCGCGGGCGGTCCGCATGACCGAGACCAGGACGCGCGGCGGGTCGAGCGAGATCGAGGTGAAGGAATTGACCGTCATGGCGACGGCGGTGTCCTCGCGGCCGCTGCTGAGGACGGTGACCCCAGTGGGATAGCGGCGCATGACGTCCCGCAGGTCCGCGGACTGTCCGCGGGCACGGGTGATGGACGGTGAAGGCATGACTCCCCCTTCGCACGGTAGTGCGAATCTTGTTGCTGCCTAAACGCTAGCGCGACTTGTGAACGCTGATAGCTTTTCTAACATAGATCTCGCCACGTTGGTCAAGCGCCGGTCAAGCGCGACCACCCCGAAGAACCGCTTCGACGAGGGAGAACCGTGACCTCTTCACCTGCCCGAAACGCCCAAGCCGCACTCCGTTCACGCCACTTGGCGATGCTGGCACTCGGCGGGGTGATCGGCGCCGGGCTGTTCGTCGGCTCCGGCGCCGGGCTCGCGGCGGCCGGTCCGGCCGTGCTGGTCTCCTACCTGCTGGCCGCCGTGCTCGCCCTCGCGGTCATGCGCATGCTCGGCGAACTCGCCGCCGCACTACCGGAGTCGGGCTCCTTCTCGGTCTACGCGCGTCGCGCGCTGGGGCCGTGGGCCGGCTTCACCACCGGCTGGCTGTACACCTGGGTGACCGCCGTGGCCATCGCCGTCGAGGCCCTGGCGGCCGCGGCGATCCTGCACACGTGGTGGCCGGCCGTCCCCTCCTGGGCGTTCGCCCTCGCCGCGATGACGCTCTTCACCATCGTCAACACCACCGACGTCCGGACCTTCGGCGAGGCCGAGTTCTGGTTCGCCTCGCTCAAGGTCCTCGCGATCGTCGCGTTCATCGCCCTCGGCGCCGCCGCCCTCCTCGGCGTGCTGCCCGGCGCCGGCTCACCGGGCCTCTCCCACCTCACCGGTGACGGTGGGTTCGCCCCCAACGGCCTGTCCGGGATCGTCACGGCGCTGCTCGGCGTCGTCTTCGCGTTCGGCGGCATGGAGGTCATCGGCATGGCCGCCGCCGAGTCCCGGGACCCGGGTCGCAGCATCCGCACCGCGGTGCGCTCCGCGATCTGGCGGATCGCCCTGTTCTACCTGGGCTCGGTGGCCGTCCTGGTCCTGCTGCTGCCGTGGCGCGACGCCCGGCCCGACGAGAGCCCGTACGTCGCCGCGCTCGGCCGGCTCGGCATCCCGCACGCCGGCGCCGTCACCCAGGCCGTGATCGTCGTGGCCCTGCTCTCGGCCCTCAACGCGAACCTGTACGGCACCTCGCGCATGCTGCACTCCCTCGCCGAACGCGGCGACGCCCCGGGCGCGTTGGCCCGCCGCACCCGGCGGGGCGTACCGGCCCGCGCGGTGGCCGCCGCCTCCGCCGTCGGCTTCGCCGCCGTCGTCCCCGAGGCGCTCTCCCCCGGCACGGCCCTGCCGCTGCTCGCGAAGGCGATGGGCGCGGCGATGCTCTTCATGTGGCTGGCGGTCGCCTGCTCGCACCTGGTCCTGCGCCGCTCCCTCGAAGCCGCCGGCCGGCTCCCGCTCCGCACCCGGGGCTTCCCCGCCACGACCCGCGCGGTCATCGCCGCGATCACGGCCCTGATGCTGCTGATGACGGCCTCGGCCGGGACCCGTCCCCAACTCCTGACCTCCGCAGCCCTCACAGCCGCCCTGGCCCTCACCGGCGCGGCCCTCTCCCGCCGCCGCGCCCAGTCCCAGACCCCGACCCCAGCAGCAACAGCAGCAACAGCAGAGACCCGCGCCACTCCGTAACGCGTCGCCCAGTGACAAGTCGCCCACGAGCAAAGGCGGGCGGACCCCCGACCAGGGGTCCGCCCGCCCGCACGCGAGCTGCCGGACGGCTACTCCACCGTCACGCTCTTCGCCAGGTTGCGCGGCTTGTCGACGTCGCGGCCGAGGGCCACCGCCGCGTGGTAGGCGAGGAGCTGGAGCGGGATGTTGAGGAGCAGCGGGTCGAGCTCGGGCTCGCTCTTGGGGACGAGGATGCAGTGGTCGGCGAGCTTGTCCTCGGGGCGCCGGTGGGCGACCGCGATGACGCGGCCGGAGCGGGCCTTGATCTCGCCGAGGGTGGTGAGGTTCTTGTCGAGGAGCTCGTCGTCCGGGACGAGGGCGACGGTCGGCAGCTCGGGGCTGATCAGCGCCAGCGGGCCGTGCTTCAGCTCGCTCGCCGGGTAGGCCTCGGCGTGGACGTAGGAGATCTCCTTGAGCTTCTGCGCGCCCTCGCGCGCCACCGGGTAGCCGCGGACCCGGCCGATGAACATCATCCCGGCCGACTTGGCGTACTCGGCGGCGAGTTCGGCGATCGCGTCGCTCTGGTCGAGCACCTCGCGGATCTGGTCCGGCAGCGCCTTGAGGGCGGAGACGATGCGCCGGCCGTCGGCGGGCGAGAGGTCGTGGATGCGGCCGAAGTGCAGGGCCAGCAGCGCGAAGGCGACGACCGTCGAGGTGAAGGCCTTGGTCGAGGCGACCGAGATCTCCGGCCCCGCGTGCAGGTAGATGCCGCCGTCGCACTCGCGGGCGATCGCGCTGCCGACGGTGTTGACGACGCCGAGGACGCGGCCGCCCTTGCGCTTGATCTCCTGGACGGCGGCCAGCGTGTCGTAGGTCTCGCCGGACTGGCTGACGGCCACGTACAGGGTGTCGGCCTCGATCACCGGGTTGCGGTAGCGGAACTCGGAGGCGGGCTCGCTGTGCGCGGGGACGCGGGAGAGCTCCTCGATCAGCTGGGCGCCCATCTCGCCGGCGTAGTAGGCGGAGCCGCAGCCGAGGATCTTGACCCGGCGGATCTCGCGCAGTTCGCGGGCGTCGAGGTTGAGGCCGCCGAGGTGGGCGGTGGCGAAGCGCTCGTCGAGGCGGCCGCCGAGGGTGCGCTCGACGGAGCCGGGCTGCTCGTGGATCTCCTTGAGCAGGAAGTGCTCGAAGCCGCCGGTGTCGTAGGAGTCGATCTCCCAGTCGACGGTGGACGGCTGGCGGTGGGTGGTGCGGGCGTCCTCGGTGAAGGTGCGGAAGCCGTCGGCGCGGACGACGGCGAGCTCGCCGTCCTCCAGGTGCACGACCTGGCGGGTGTAGCGGACGAGGGCGGAGACGTCGGAGGCGGCGAACATCTCCTTCTCGCCGATGCCGAGGACGATCGGGCTGCCGTTGCGGGCGACGACGATGCGGTCGGGCTGCTCGGCGTCCAGGACGGCGATGCCGTAGGTGCCGACGACCTTGCCGAGGGCGGCGCGGACGGCCTCCTCCAGCTCGACGCCCTCGGCGGCGTGCGCGGCGATGAGGTGGGAGAGCACCTCGGTGTCGGTCTCGGAGCGGAAGACGGCGCCGTCGGCGGTGAGCCGGGCGCGCAGCTCGTCGGCGTTCTCGATGATGCCGTTGTGGACGACGGCGATGCGCTCGGCGTTGTCGAAGTGCGGGTGGGCGTTCTCGTCGCTGGGGACGCCGTGGGTGGCCCAGCGGGTGTGGCCGATGCCGGTGGTGCCCTTGAAGCGGGCGGGGACGGCGGCGGCGAGGTCGGCGACCCTGCCCTTGACCTTGCGGAGCTTGATGCCGCCGGTGCGGCCGGCGACGGCGACACCGGCCGAGTCGTAGCCGCGGTACTCCAGCCGGGCGAGGCCTTCGAGCAGGAAGGGGGTCGCGTCCTTGGGGCCGATGTAGGCCACGATTCCGCACATGACGGGCTCCTCCGTGAGGTGGTGTCGGCTCAGCCGTAGACGATCCGGCGCAGCTGGCGCGCCGAGAGCTCCGGTGCCGCGACGCGGCGGGCCGGGAGCTCCTCGGCGAGCCGGGCGAAGATCCGTTCGTTGGTCAGTCCCCGCGCCTGGAGCTCACCGTGGCGGCGGCGGACGTACTCCTCGGTGGTCTCGGAGAAGTACGCCAGGACCTCCGCCACGACCCGCGCCGCCTCCCGGGGCCCGAGGGGGCTGGTCCGGGTGAGGTGGGCGACGAGGTCGTCATGAGGGTGGGGTGAGCTCGGCACGGAGGAAGACATTAGGCGGACGACGACCCGGAAGCCAAAGTTTCTGCCCGGAATCGGGCAGACATTCCGACTTTCGGCCCAGGCAACCATGCGGAACCCTTCCCTTCACCTTTTCGACACACCCTTGTCGCTCACCCGGACGCCACGTAGCGTGACCCTCTCCACACGTAGCGGAAGACCGGAGGCTTGCTGATGTGCGGCATCACCGGATGGGTCGCCTTCGACCGCGACCTCACCGCCGACCGGAACGACCAGCGCGAAACCGCCCGCAGCGTCCTCGACGCCATGACGGCCACCCAGATCTGCCGCGGTCCGGACGCGGGCGGGGTGCACCTGGAGCGCCACGCCGCGATCGGGCACCGCCGCCTCGCGGTGATCGACGTCGAGGGCGGCGTCCAGCCGATGACCGTCGAGCACGACGGCCGGCTGCTGGCCGCCCTCACCTACAGCGGCGAGGTCTACAACCACGACGAGCTCCGCGCGGAGCTGCGGGCGGCCGGCCACCGCTTCCGCACCCGCAGCGACACCGAGGTCGTGCTGCGCGCCTACCTGGAGTGGGGCGAGCACCTGGCCGAGCGCCTGAACGGCATGTTCGCCTTCGCGATCTGGGACGCCCGGCACGAGGAGCTGCTGCTGGTGCGCGACCGCATGGGCGTCAAGCCGCTGCACTACCACGCCACGGCGGACGGCGTGGTGTTCGGCTCCGAGGTGAAGTCCCTGCTCGCCCACCCGTCCGTCCGGCCGGTCGTGGACCTCGACGGGCTGCGCGAGATCCTCGCCTTCTGCCGCACCCCGGGCATCACCCCCTACCGCGGCATCGCCGAGGTCCGCCCCGGCCACGTCGTCCGCGTGCGCCGCGAGGGGATCACCGTGCGCCGCTACTGGGCGCTGGAGGCGCGCGAGCACACCCACAACCTGGACACCACCGTCGCGACCGTCCGCGCCCTGCTCGACGACATCGTGCACCGCCAGCTCGACTCCGACGTACCGCTGTGCTCCCTGCTGTCCGGCGGCCTGGACTCCAGCGCCGTCACCGCCCTGGCGGCGGGCGTGCTGAGCCGGGCCGGCGCCGGCCCGATCCGCTCCTTCTCCGTCGACTTCGCCGGCCAGAGCGAGAACTTCCACGCCGACGCGATCCGGTCCACGCCGGACGGCCCGTACGCCCGCATGCTGGCCGAGCACGTCGGCGCCGACCACAACGTCATAGAACTGGACGCCGCCGACCTCACCGACCCCGCCCAGCGCGCCACCGTCCTGCGCGCCCGGGACCTGCCCGGCGGCTTCGCCGACATGGACGTCTCGCTCCTGCTGCTCTTCCGCGGCGTGCGCCGGCAGTCCACCGTCGCCCTGTCCGGCGAGTCCGCCGACGAGCTCTTCGGCGGCTACCCCTGGTTCCACGACCCCGACGCGATAGCCGCCGACGACTTCCCGTGGGCGCCCTACATCGAGCGCGGCCTCGCCGGCCCGGGCGCCGGCATGCGCGAGCAGCTGCTCGACGCCGACCTCCTGCGCAAGCTCGACCTGGCCGGCTACCGCCGCGCCCGCTACCGCGAGGCGCTCGCCGAGGTGCCGCACCTGCCCGGCGCGAGCCCGCTGGAACGCCGGATGCGCGAGGTCTCCTACCTCAACCTGACCCGCTTCGTGTGCCTGCTCCTCGACCGCAAGGACCGGATGAGCATGGCCAACGGGCTGGAGGTGCGGGTGCCGTTCTGCGACCACCGGCTCGTCCAGTACGTCTTCAACACGCCGTGGGCGATGAAGAGCTTCGACGGCCGGGAGAAGAGCCTCCTGCGCGCCGCCGTCCGGGACGTGCTGCCGGACGAGATCGCCGACCGGGTGAAGAGCCCGTACCCCGTCACCGCCGACCCGCACTACCCGGCGCTGCTGCTCGCCGAACTCGCCGAACTCGCCGCCGAGGGCAAGTCCCCGGTGCTCGGCCTGCTCGACCGGCGGCGGCTGAACGACGCGCTCGCCCCCGGGACCGACCCGCAGTCGGTGCGGCTCGGCGTCGACCTCGCGCTGGACCTCGCCACCTGGCTGACGGAGTACCAGGTGTCGCTGGAGATCTGAGCGTTCCCTCCCCCGCGCGGCGCAGCGGAGCCCCCGGGCCGGCTGCGCCGTCGGGGCGGGCCCCGGCGGCCCCACGGGACCGTCCCGCGCGGGGCGGGGACCGGACGGTGCGGTAGCGTCGCCGACACTCCCGGATGGCGGGCGAAAACGCGGACTGCGGCCGCTTCGCGCGTCAGGATGGGAGCGAACCGTCCGCACTCGATCCGCCGGGGGATCCCGTCATGCAACCGCGAGCGTTCGCGATTCTCACCGCCCTGCTGCTCGGCGTCCTCGGCCTGGGCTCGGTGGCCGTCACCGACTGGTCGCCGGCGAGGGCGAACGCGGCGACCGCCCAGGTCGCCGCCGCCACCGCCGCCTCGCCCGACGGCACCCCCGCCGCGAGCGCCACCCCGACCGGCGACCCGGCGGTCTGGACCCGCTCGACGCTGCGCAACAAGATGATGGCCGAGATGGACGCCACCGACCCCGGCGTCGCCCTCGCCGACCTCGACAAGATCACCAAGGAGAAGCCGTACACCGTGCGCTTCTGCCACCCGATCGCGCACGAGCTCGGGCACGCGGCCGTCAAGCGGTTCAACGCCGACTTCCAGAAGGTCATCTCCTTCCCGCACGAGACCTGCGCGGCCGGCTACCTGCACGGCGCCGTCGAGGAGATGCTGAACGCCTCCACCCAGCCCGAGGTGGACCTGCTCAAGCTGTGCGCCCCCAAGAACAGCGGCCCGTGCATCCACGGCGTCGGCCACGGCACGATGTTCGTCGCCAAGCAGGACGTGGCCAAGGCCCGCGACCTGTGCAACAAGTTCACCACCGACCAGAACCGGATCCGCTGCTCCGAGGGCCTGTTCATGCAGCTCTTCGGCCCGGACGAGGAGGACGAGCAGGCCAAGGCCAACCTGCCCGCCGACAAGCTCGCCCAGGACCCGCTCTACCCGTGCAAGGACCAGCCGTCGCTGTTCCAGTCCGCGTGCTACTTCTACGCGCCGACCTTCTACCTCTCCTCGCACGACTACCCGAACCACCCCGAGGTGTACGCCGACGCCCTCAAGTGGTGCCTCAACGGCAAGGCGAGCGGCGGGGCCGTCGACTGCAGCCGGGGCGTCGGCTCGCGGACGATGAAGTACAACCTCGACCGCGAGGACTGGGCCGCCCAGCAGTGCGCGACGGCCGCCGACGGCTGGCAGCGCAAGGCCTGCGCGGAGGGCCTGGTCAGCTACTACACGGTGAACTACACCGACGGCGGCGCGGCCGGACGGCTCTGCGTCAAGATCACCAACAAGGAGATGCAGGGCTACTGCCGCTCCGCGAGCGGGCTCTCCGCCTCGCTGGACTGAGCCCGCCGTCCCGGTCGACGGGCCCGCGCCGCACGGCGCGGGCCCTTTCCGTACCATCGGCTGATCACCCGGTGCGCCGAGGACGCCGCGCCCCCTCCGCACCGCTGGAGCACGCCGCATGGCAACCGACGACTTCCGCACCGCCGCCCACGCCACCGCCGACCTCGTCTCCGACCACCTCGCCGAGTTGCCCGGCCGCCCCGTCTGGCAGCCCATGGACGACGCGGCCCGCAGCGCCCTCCTCGACGCCCCGCTGCCCGCCGACGGCCGCCCGCTCGCCGAGCTCGTCGAGGCCATCGGCCGGGACGTCCTGCCCCACCCGATGGGCAACGGCAGCCCGCGCTTCTTCGGCTGGGTCAACTCCGCCCCCGCCCCCGCCGGCGTCCTCGCCACCCTCGCCGCCTCCGCCATGAACCCCAGCTCCGCCGGCGGCGACCACGCCGACGTCCACCTGGAGCGCGCCGTCGTCCGCTGGATCGCCGAACTCGTCGGCTTCCCGCACCCGGCCGGCGGCGGCCTGCTCACCTCCGGCACCTCGATGGCCACGATCGTCTGCCTCGCCGCCGCCCGGAACCGCGCCGCCCGGCGGGCCGGATGGGACGTCCGCGAGGACGGCCTCGCCGGAATGCCCCCGCTGGTCGGCTACGTCACCGGCGAGACGCACTCCTGCGTCCGCAAGGCCGCCGAGCTCCTCGGCCTCGGCAGCAGGCACCTGCGCACCGTCGCCACCGGCCCGGACGGCCGCCTCGACACCGCCGACCTGCGCGCCGCGATCGAGCGCGACCGCGCCGCCGGGCTGCTGCCCTTCCTCGTCGTCGCCTCGGCCGGCACCGTCGGCACCGGCGCCGTCGACGCCTTCGGCCCGATCGCCGACCTGTGCGCCGAGCAGGAGCTGTGGCTGCACGTCGACGGCGCGTACGGCGCCTTCGGCGTCCTCGACCCCGCCATCGCCCACCGCTACGCCGGACTGGAGCGCGCCGACTCGCTCGCCCTCGACCCGCACAAGTGGCTCGGCGTGCCGGTCGACTGCGGCTGCGCGCTGGTCCGCGACACCGACGAGCTGCGCGGCACCTTCAGCCTCGTCCCGTCCTACCTGCGCGACGAGGCCGCGGGCGAGCTCGGCTGGTTCTCCGAGTACGGCACCGAGCAGACCCGCCCGTTCCGCGCGCTCAAGGTGTGGGCGACCATCGCCCACAAGGGCCGCGCGGGCCTCTCCCGCGACATCGCGCGGTGCACCGCGCTCGCCCGCCGGCTCGGCGAACTGGTCGAGGCCGACGGCGAGTTCGAGCTGCTGGCCGAGGTGCAGACCTCGATCGTGGCCTTCCGCCACCGCCCCGCCGGGCTGGACGGGGCCGACCTCGACGCGCTCAACCGCGAGCTGCCCGTCGCCGTGCAGCGCCGCGGCAAGGTCTTCGTCACCGGCGCCCGCCTGGACGGGACGGAGATGCTGCGCGCCTGCCTCCTGAACGCCGACACGACGGAGGCGGACCTGGAACTCCTCCTCGCCGAGGTGGCGGCGGCCGCGGCGGACCTCCGGAAGTAACGCCCGGGCCGATACCTTAACCCGCAGGTCACGGGAGGTTCGTGGACGGGAAACACCACACGGGGACAGTGGTGCCATGGAGCACACGGAGCACACCACGACAGCCGTCCACACCTCCGCAACGCCCACCCCCTCCCGCGCCCGGACCCGCACCCACCGCTGGCGCCGCGACACCGTCGAGCTCGCCGCCGTCTTCGTCTCCGTCACGGCGGCCGACCTCGTCGCCAAGGTCGTCGTGAAGGGCCACGACGGTCCGGTGCTGCTCGCCGCCTCGGCGGTGGCCCTGCTGGCCACGACGCTGTTCCACACGTGGTGGTCCCACCGGCAGCACCTGCACGGCCCGCCGCCGCCCCCCGCCACCGAGATCGCCCCGACCGCCCTCTGGCGGGTCCGCGCCACCGTCGAGGACTCCCCCGCCGGCCTGGCCCGCGTGTGCACCGCGTTCGCCGAACAGCAGGTCATGATCGTCTCGATGCAGTCGCACCCGCTCCCCCGCGGCGCCGTCGACGAGTTCTTCCTCCGCGCCCCGCACGCCCTCTCCGGCACCGACCTGGCCGCCCTCGTGACCACCGGCGGCCACGACCTCCTGGACGCACCGACCCGCATCGTGTGAGCGGAAGCCGGAGAGGGCCCGCGGGGCCCCGGGCTCAGCCGTTGTCGGGCTGGACCACGCAGACGGCGTTGCCGAGCATCGAGCCGAAGCCGCCGAGGAGGGAGCCGGTCACGGACTTGCAGGCGGCAGCCTCCTGCGGGGTCTTGGGGCCGTGGTTGCTGCTGTCGGCGGCGGCGGGCTGGGCGAGGGCGAGCAGCAGGGCGCAGCCGGCCATGGCGAACACGGTCTTCTTCAACGACATGGAGAAGCCCCTTCGGGGTCGAGGTGGGTTCGGCGGAGAGCCGAGCCATCCCTATCCGAAGGGGCTTCCCGGCTCACGGATCCTGGGCCATCCGTGAGCGTGTCCGCGTCAGTGCCCACGCGCCATCCGCTCCAGCGCCCGGATCGCGGCGGCCAGTTCGACCACGCCGTGCTCCTTGAGGACGCCGTAGTGGTCGGCGGTCAGGTCGACCACGGTGGGCGGGGCGGCGCAGTAGCCGGAGCTGCCCTCGATGAAGGAGTAGTCGTCGCCGGTGGCCTTGAAGATCGTCACCGGGACGTCCAGCCGGCGCTCGGCGAGCTCGCGGAAGCTGTACTCGAACTCGTAGGTCTCGCCGACGATCCGGACGATCCGGCTGACCACCTCCTCCTCCAGGGTGGGGAGCAGCCGGCGGATCGAGGTGACGAAGGTGTCCTCGTCGGCGGTCTCGGTCAGGCAGCGCTCCAGCTCCGGACCGCTGATCCGGCCGGTGAACACCCCGAACAGGATGGTCACGTACGCCGGGTTGGCGTACGAGGCCTCGCGGCCCCACGTGCGGCCGTCGGCCCGGCGCACCTCCGGGTTGCCGGGGCAGATCAGCAGCAGGTTCTCGACCCGCCGGCCGGCCTGTTCCAGCTGCCAGGCGGCCTCGAAGGCGACCCGGGCGCCGAAGGAGAAGCCCCACAGCGTGTACGGGCCCTCGGGCTGCACGCGGCGCAGTTCGGCGACGTCGGCGGCGGCCATCTCGCGGATGGTCGGGTACGGCGTCTCGCCCGCGTTGATGCCGTGCGCCTGGATGCCGTAGAAGGCGCGTCCGTCACTCGCCTCGCGGCCGAGCAGGCGCAGGTTCATCGGGTAGCCGCCGAGGCCGGGCCAGCAGAACACCGGTCGCTCGGGGGTGCCGGGGTGCAGCGGGACGAGCCGTGAGGAGGCCGCGGAGCCGGCGCCGGCCGACGCGTCCGCGATGCGGGCGGCGAGGTCGGCGAGCTTCGGGCACTCGAAGACGACCTGGAGCGGCAGGGCGGTGCCGAACGCGCGGTTGATGCGGTTGACCAGGGCGACGGCGATCAGCGAGTTGCCGCCGGCGGCGAAGAACTCGTCGGCCGTCGAGACCGTGGCCGGGTCCTCGTACCTGAGTGCCTCTCCCCAGGCCTCGGCGAGCCACCGCTCCTGCGGGGTGGCGGGGGCGACGTACTCGCCGCGGACGTCGGCGTCGCGGACGGTGTCCGAGGCGGCGAGCGCCTTGAGGTCGACCTTGCCGTTGGCGGTCAGCGGCAGGGCGTCCAGCACGAGGACGCGGTTGGGGAGCATGTAGTCGGGCAGCAGGTTGGCGAGTTCGTCCTTGATGATCTCGGCCGGTCCCTTCATGTGGACGGTGTCCTCGTGCATGCCCTCGCTGCGGACCTGCTCCTCGCTCACCTTGCCGCCGAGGAAGAAGTACGACGGGCCGGTGGGGATCCCCGCGGCGCCGAGGATCTCGTCGAAGCGGCGCGAAGCGGGCAGCGGGTGGCCGGACTTGGAGCTGTAGCCGGAGGACATGAAGCCGAAGGACAGGCCGTTGCGCTGGAGGTGGTGCAGCTTGGTGCCCAGGGCGACGTACTGCAGCCAGTCCTCGCCGGCCCGGCTGACGGCGGTGATGCCGAAGGCCGAGCGGGCGTAGACGGCCTGGTTGATCGCGATGACGTGGCGGGACTGCACGACGTCGTCCGAGACGCGGGTCAGCTCGCCGCCGGCGTGGCGGTACAGGCCGGCCGGCAGGCCCTCGACGCGGTCCTCGTGGGCCTGGACGTACACCTCGGTCGGGTCGGCCTGCGGCGTGCCGTCGCCGCGGACGACGGCGAAGCTGCCCAGGTAGTGGTCCTCGTCGGCGACGTCCAGCCGGTCCTTGACCGCCGGGTGGAAGCCGAGCGGGCGGACGTCCAGACCGTACTCGGGCAGCACCTCCTCGAAGACGCCCAGCATGTGGCCGGTCTCGAACTCCAGCACCTCGCGGATGTTGTTGGTGTAGACGGGGGCGATGGCGCCGGTCTTGCCGGAGAAGTGCAGCGTCAGGTAGGGGTCCTGGCGCTCCTCGGCGTCGCCGACGCGTATGAGGCTGTGCTCGACGGGGTGGTAGTAGTACAGGCCGGCCCCGAGCCCGTCGAGGCCGCCGGTCTCCAGGTAGAGCTGGGTCGCGTACAGCGCGCCGGGCGAGGCGTAGGCGTACTTGGGCAGCAGCCGCTCCTCGCTGTGGAACTGGCCGAACCAGCGCAGGACGCGGCCGAGTTCGGGCAGGCTCAGCAGCTCCAGGCCGCGCCCGAAGGCACCCGCGGGGCGCGGGGCGAGCAGCGCGGCGAGGTCGTCGCGGGTCACCCGGCCGCCCTCGTAGAAGCGGTAGGTCTTGCGGGCGAAGACCTCCCGGCGCTGCGCCGCGGTCCCACGGCGGCCGGGCAGGTCGACGTGCGGGCGGCCGGCGAGCTGCCCGAGGTCGCGCAGGCCCGGGTCGGAGAGCTGGGCCTTGACCTGCAGGCGCCCGGCCTTGGACTGGTGGTGGCGGCCGTGGTTGCCCTGGTCCATCAGGGCCGCCTCACGCGGATTCAGCTCGACGCAGGCGATCAGGTTCTGATGGCCGGTGCGCTCGTCGGAGGTGACGATCGCGGCCGAGCGGCGGACCCAGGTGTGCTCCTCGATCGCGCGGGCGATCTCGTCCAGCTCGACCCGGTAGCCGCGCAGCTTGACCTGGTTGTCGACGCGGCCGGCGAACTGGAGGGTGCCGTCCGGGTTCCAGTGCGCGAGGTCGCCGGTGCGGTAGAGCCGCTCGTGCGGGGTGAACGGGCAGGGGACGAAGCGCTCGGCGGTCAGCTCGGGGCGGTGCAGGTAGCCGCGGGCCAGCTGGACGCCGCCGATGTACAGCTCGCCGGTCTCCCCCTCGCCGACCGGGACCAGGTCGGCGTCGAGGACGTGGCACCGGGTGCCGTCGACCGGCCGGCCGATCGGCACCGCCCCGGCGCCTTCGCCGAGCGCGGCCGGGTCGACGACGTGCGCGGTCGCGTTGATCGTGCACTCGGTCGGCCCGTACAGGTTGACCAGGGTCGCCCACGGCAGGGCGGTCGTGAGGTCGCGGGCGAGGCGCAGCGAGAGCGCCTCGCCGCCGGAGAAGATCCCGGTCAGGCTGCGGCTGTCGGCGAAGCCCTCGGTGTCGAGCAGCGCCTGGAGCAGGGTCGGCACGCACTGCAGCGCGGTCACCCCGTGGCGGCGGACGGCGGCGACGAGCGCCTCCGGGTCGCGGTAGAGGCCGGGCGCGCCGGCGACCACGCGGGCGCCGACGGCCGGGGCGAGGATCTCCCACTGGGCGGCGTCGAAGCTCATCGGCGTCTTCTGCAGCACGGTGACGTCCTGGCCGAGGTGGCCGGCGCCGTGCATCCAGCGCAGCTGGGAGACGACGGAGCCGTGCTCGATCACGACGCCCTTGGGGCGGCCGGTGCTGCCGGAGGTGTAGATGACGTAGGCCAGGGACTCCGGCGCCGGGTGGGCGCCGTCGTCGGGACGGACGGCCGGGGCGTCCGCGAGCGTGACGACCTCGGTGCCGGCCGGGGCCAGCGCGGCCAGCCGCTCACGCAGGTGCTCCTGGGTGACGACGATCCGGGTGCGGCTGTCCTCGATCATGTAGCGCAGCCGGTCCTCGGGGTACTCGGGCGACAGCGGCAGGTAGCCGGCCCCGGCGTACAGGACGCCCCAGGCCCCGGTGACCAGCTCGGCCGACGGCTCGGTGAACAGGCCGACGGGGGTGTCGGCCCCGGCGCCCAGCCGGCGCAGGAGGCCGGCCAGGCGGCGGGCGTCCTCGCGCAGCTCCGGGAAGGTGAGGTCGCGGCCCTCGCCGACGACGGCCACCGAGGCGGGCCGGGTGCGCGCCTGGTGGTCGAGCAGGCCGGTGAGCGCGGTGGCGGCGGGGGCGCGCCGGGCGTGCGGCACGGCGGTGGTCGCGGTGGCGGGGACGGACGGGGTGGTACGCATGAGAGAGCCTTCGTTCGTGGACTGACACGCCCCGGCGCCCTGTGTTCGTCAGGAGCGCCGGACATGTCCACCACCGTCGGCCGCCCGTTGTCCCGGCCACATGAGGCACCGGTCTGGACCTCTGCCGGCTCCGTCCCGGCCCGACAGGGACCTTCTGCCGGATCCGTCCCGGCCCGACAGCGCCTTCCACCGGATCCGTCCCGGCCCGACAGCGCCTTCCACCCGGATCCGTCCCGGCCCGACAGCGCCTTCCGCCGGATCCGTCCCGGCCCGGTCACGGGCACGTCCCGGGTCCGTCCCGGACACTCGTGCGTTCACGATCGCGTAACCGCGCCGAAGCGCGGTGTCGGTAGCGTCGCCTCCATGACGGCATCGCACACGCGCTTCGAACGGCTCTGGACCCGGTCTTTCGGCAGGTCCGACCGGAGGTGCGCGGTGCCCGAGGGGCCCGGTGGCCGGGTGGCGCTCCTCGACGCCCCGCTCCGGGCCGCCCGGACGCACCCGGCGAAGGGCCGGCTGCACGCCCTCGTCGCGGAGGAGCCGCTCCCCGCCCGGCTGTCCCTGGCGGACGGGACCGCGCTGATCGTCCGCGCGGCCGGTCCGGCCGACAAGGCCGGGGCCCGGGCGATGCACCAGCGCTGCTCCCCCGCCTCGCTGCGACTGCGTTACCACGGGCCGGTCCGCGACTCCGACCGCCACCTGGACCACCTGCTGGACGGGCGGCACGGGCGCAGCCTCGCCGTGACGGCCGGGGACGGGCGGATCGTCGCCCTCGGGCACCTGATGTGGGACGACGGGGAGGCCGAGCTGGCCGTCCTGGTGGAGGACGGCTGGCAGCGGCGCGGGCTCGGACTGGCCCTGCTGCGCCGCCTGGCCGCGATGGCCCGGGCCGCCGGGATCGGCACCGTGTACGCGGTGACCCACGCCTCGAACGCGGGCCTGATCACGGCGATGCGCCGGCTGGCCGTGCCGCTGGACTTCCGCGCCGAGGACGGCACCCTCGTGATCACCGCCGCCCTGGCGGGCGCGGAGCCGGCGCCGCACCGTCCGGCCTGCTGATCATTTCTTCACCACATTCTCACCGGGAACCGTCCGGCCCTCCGGCGGCGTCATCCTTCCCGCGGGAGCTCCGTCCGTACACCGCCCTTCCTGACGGCACGTCAGGCCGCCCGGGGCGGGCCCCGGGGGGCGCGTCGCAGCAGGCGGCGCGGGGTCCGGATCGTGGGGCCGGGTGACGGAGTCGGTAGGCTGGCCCCGTCCCCGCCGCCCGACGGCCCGTTAACCGGCCCCCGGGCGGTGCCGCAGCAAGGAGGAACCACTGAGCATGGCAGGCACCGAATCGGAGCCCACAGGCGCGCGCGACGCCTCCCTGCCGGCCCGCGCCAAGATCGCGGTCACCGCCGGCAAGGTCGCGGCCGCCGTGTCGCGCAAGGCCGGTCGCGGCAGCGGCTCGGTGATCGGCGGCAAGGTCGCCCTCAGGCTCGACCCCGACCTCCTCGCCACCCTCGCCGACCACCTCGACGTCGTGCTGGTCAGCGCCACCAACGGCAAGACCACGACCACCCGCCTGATCGCCGAGGCGCTGCGCGCCGCCGGCCCGGTGGTCTCCAACGCCCTCGGCGCCAACATGCCGGCCGGCATCACCTCCGCCCTGGCCGGCGGCTCGGACGCCCGCTTCGGCGTGATCGAGGTCGACGAGAAGTACCTGGCCGGGGTCGCCCGCGACACCCGCCCCAAGGCGATCGCCCTGCTCAACCTCTCCCGCGACCAGCTCGACCGGGCCGCCGAGACCCGGATGATGGCCGAGAAGTGGCGCGAGGGCCTCCAGGACACCGAGGCCGTGGTCATCGCCAACGCCGACGACCCGCTGGTGACCTGGGCCGCCTCCTCCTGCAAGAAGGTGGTCTGGGTGGCCGCCGGACAGGCCTGGAAGGAGGACGCCTGGTCCTGCCCCGCGTGCGGCGGCGTCATGCAGCGCCCCGGCGACGACTGGTTCTGCCAGGAGTGCGGCTTCCGGCGCCCCAACCCGCACTGGGCGCTCCAGGGCACCCACGTCATCGACCCGCAGCGCGGCGCCTGGCCGATCCAGCTCCAGCTGCCCGGCCGGGCCAACCTGGCCAACGCCACCAGCTCGGCCGCCGTCGCCGCCGTGTTCGGCGTCTCCCCGCAGGTCGCGCTGGAGCGGATGCGCTCGGTGACGGCCGTCGCCGGCCGCTACGACGTCGTCCAGTACCAGGGCCGCGACATCCGGCTGTTGCTCGCGAAGAACCCGGCCGGCTGGCTGGAGACCTTCTCGCTGATCGACGGCCCGCCCGCCCCGGTCATCCTCTCCGTCAACGCCCTCGACGCCGACGGCACCGACACCTCCTGGCTGTGGGACGTCGACTACGAGCGCCTCGCCGGGCACCCGGTCTTCGTGATGGGCCAGCGCAAGCTGGACCTGGCCGTCCGCCTGGAGGTCGCCGGACTGCAGTTCCACGTGGTGGACACGCTGGAGCAGGCCGTCCGGATGGCCCCGCCCGGCCGGATCGAGGCCATCGCCAACTACACCGCCTTCCAGCAGCTGCGGAAGGTCGTGGCCGGCTGATGCCGCGCCCCCACGCCCCTCTTTTCGTGACGGAAGGCCTTCGAGGATGAGTGAGAGCAGCCTGCGCGTGGTCTGGGTCTACCCGGACCTGCTCAGCACCTACGGCGACCGCGGCAACGCCCTGGTCGTGGAGCGCCGGGCCCGCCAGCGCCATCTCAACGTGACCCGGATCGACGTCCGCTCCGACCAGGCGGTCCCCACCAGCGGGGACATCTACCTGATCGGCGGCGGCGAGGACCGGCCGCAGCGCCTGGCCGCCGAGCGGCTGCGGGCCGACAGCGGCCTGGTGCGGGCCGCCGAGAACGGCGCGATCATCTTCGGCGTCTGCGCCGGCTTCCAGATCATGGGCCACGAGTTCGTCAACGACCTCGGCGAGCGCGAGCCGGGCCTCGGCCTGCTCGACGTCTGGACCACCCGCGGCGAGGGCGCCCGGTGCGTCGGCGACGTGCTCGCCGACGTCGACCCGCGGCTCGGCCTGCCGCAGCTGACCGGCTTCGAGAACCACCAGGGCGTCACCCACCTCGGCCAGGGCGTCCAGCCCTTCGCCAACGTCGCCGTCGGCCGGGGCAACGGCACCGGCGACGGCACCGAGGGCGCCTGGCGCGACACCGTCTTCGGCACCTACCTGCACGGCCCGGTGCTGGCCCGCAACCCCGCGGTCGCGGACATGCTGATCAAGCTGGCGCTGGACGTCAACGCCCTGCCGCCGGCCGACACCACCTGGTACGACGCGCTGCGCGCCGAACGCATCGCCGCCACGACGCGCCCCCAGTAAGGGCTTGCCTTCGGACTCCCGTCTGCCTGGCGACGCCTGGGCACGCGCCTCGCGGGCGGACGACGGGAGTCCGAAGACAAGCCCAGTACACCCGTACGCCCCAGCCGGGTGCCCGCCATGCGGTCACCCGGTCCACGGGCGGCCCGGAACGTACGACAATGGGGGCTGCCGGCTGCACACCCTCCTCGGCAGCAGGCTGCACTTCCACGCGGGGGCGCCGACGGCGCCGCTCCCGCGTCGGCTCCTGCCCGGCCGGACCAGGGGTCGTATGCTCGACACCACGGCCTTTTTCGGGCGTTCTGCCCGATTCGGCCGATCCTTCACCCCACGGTCAGCTCCCCGCCACCCCGGCGTGGGAACGCACCGCTACGGTGACGGCTCGTCGTCCCAGCCTGTAGTCCGGCCGTTCCTCGGTTCTGCTCGGGAGTTGCAAAGCTAATGCGTATCGGAGTGCTGACCAGCGGCGGTGACTGCCCCGGCCTGAACGCGGTGATCCGCTCCGTGGTCCACCGGGGGGTGGTCGACCACGGCGACGAGATCATCGGGTTCGAGGACGGGTGGCGCGGCTTCCTGGAGGGCCACCACCGCCCCCTCACCCTGGACTCGGTGAGCGGCATCCTCGCCCAGGGCGGCACGATCCTCGGTTCGTCGCGGGTGCAGCCCAGCCACCTGCGCGACGGCGTCGAGCGCGCCAAGAAGTACTGCTCGGACCTCGGCCTGGACGCCGTCATCCCGATCGGCGGCGAGGGCACCCTCAAGGCCGCCAAGCTGATGAGCGACGCGGGCCTGCCGATCGTCGGCGTGCCGAAGACCATCGACAACGACATCGCCGCCACCGACGTGACCTTCGGCTTCGACACCGCCGTCTCGGTCGCCACCGAGGCGCTGGACCGGCTGAAGACCACCGCCGAGTCGCACCAGCGGGTCATGGTCGTCGAGGTCATGGGCCGGCACACCGGCTGGATCGCCCTCAACGCGGGCATGGCGGCGGGCGCGCACGCGATCGTCGTCCCCGAGCGGCCGTTCCACATCGAGCAGCTGACCGCCGTCGTCCGCGAACGCTTCGACCGGCAGAAGAAGTTTGCGATCGTGGTCTGCGCCGAGGGCGCCAAGCCCGAGCCCGGCACCATGCACTGGGAGGAGGGCGTCAAGGACATCTACGGCCACGAGCGGTTCACCGGCATCGCGACCCAGCTCTCCCGCGAGCTGGAGCACCGACTCGGTAAGGAGGCCCGTCCGGTGATCCTCGGCCACACCCAGCGCGGCGGCACCCCGACCGCCTACGACCGGGTGCTCGCCACCCGGTTCGGCTGGCACGCCGTCGAGGCCGTCCACAAGGGCGCGTTCGGGCACATCACGGCGCTGCAGGGCACCAACATCAACCTGGTGCCGCTCGCCGAGGCGGTCGCCGAGCTGAAGACCGTCCCGCAGGAGCGCTACCTGGAGGCCGAGACGGTCCTCTGACCTCGTCCTCCCGCTGCGGAGCCCCCCCGGGGGGGGGGCCCCCGGGGGGGCCCCGCCGGCCGGGGGGCCGCCCGCGGGGGGGGCGCGTTGGGGGGCCCCCCCCCGACACGCCACCCGCCCGCCCGCGCCCCGGCGGCGCCGCCGCCCCCCCCCCCCGGCGGGGGCTCCCGCGCGTCCGGAGGACGCTCCGGCGGTGGCCCGGTTTGGCGTCCCCCGCCCGTGCCCCGGAGGTAGCCGGGCCCCCGCCCCGGCTGCCGTTGCCGGTGGCGGGGGTGGGGGCCCGGACGATGTGGCGGGTTACGGGAGCTTCCACTGCTGGTTGGTGCCCCCGTTGCAGTCCCAGATCGCCAGCCGGGTGCCGTTGGCGGTGGCGAGGGCCGGGTCGTCGAGGCAGCGGCCGGACTGGGTGCTCTTGAGAGTGCCGTCCGGCTGGGGCGTCCACTGCTGGTTGGCGCCCGCGTTGCAGTCCCAGAGCTCGACCGGGGTTCCGTTGACGGTGGCGGCGCCGGTCACGTCGAGGCACTTGCCGCCGTGGGTGAGGGTGCCGTTGGACCAGGTCCACACCTGGGAGCCGCCGCCATTGCAGTCCCAGAGCTGGACGGCGGTGCCGTTGGCGCTGGAATCGCCGTTGTCGTCGACGCACTTGCCGGGCAGCGCGGAGGTGATCGGGCCGGTGTGGGTGGTCGGGGTGCCCGGGGTGAGGGCGAAGTCGTCGAACTGGTCGGTCCGGTAGCCGGTCACGCCGAGGCCCGCCTGGCCGTTGGTGAAGCTGCCGTCGGTCGCGCTGCCCACCGTGACGCCGTCGACGGCGGCGGTGAGGGTGGTGTCCTGCATCGAGAGCGCGACGGTGTGCCAGCTGCCGGTGCCGGGGGCGGTGGTGGTGCCGCTCGCGAGGGTGGTGAAGTTCCAGCTGGTGTCGCTCTTGTCGATGGACCAGGCACCGGTGTCGCTCACGCGCAGGTGGTAGGCGTTCAGGCCGTTGTTGTTGCGGCCCTGCTGGTTGACCCGGCCCAGGAGTTCGACGGTGCTCGACTGCTCGAAGAGGGTGTCGGCGGTGACCGTGTAGTTGGCCCAGCTGCCGTCGCCCATCATCGTGTACGGGGCGTCGTACGGCTCGTCGGTCCAGCGGATCGGCGTCGCCGGGGCCATCTGGCGCAGGCAGGTGCCGGTGCGGCCGCCGCCGCACGGGACGGTCCGGAAGGCGCCGTTCATGTCCGTGAAGTACCTGGGCGAGGTGGTCGTGGCGGGCGTCTCGAAGTCGTCCGCGTACGGCAGTCCGAGCGCGGCGGGGGCCGGCGGGGTGGCGGCGCCCTTGCCCTGGCCGGTCGTGGTGGTGACGGTGTAGACGTGGCCGGGCCGCAGGGTCAGCGCGAACGAGCCGCCCTGCGGCGTGACGTCCTGGGTGTGGACGAACCAGTCCGCCGGGTCGGCCGAGCCGAGGTCGGTGGACCACACGTGCACGGTGCCGGTGGACAGGCCGCCGGTGACGGTGAAGCTCGCGGTCTGGGCGGCGGTGGCGTCGGCGGTCTCGATGACGGTGCTGTAGTCGGTGGTGTTCGGTGACTTCAGCGTCACGTAGCTGCCGTTGGCGCGCGCGCCGCCGAGGTACCCGCCCGCCGAGTCGATGTAGCGCCAGCCGGGCTGGACGAACTGGGCGGTGTGCGCGGTGACCCACGTGGTCCTGCCGATCGTGTAGCTGCCGGACCAGGGCTGGTCGGCGATCGACATGCCGGCGGTGGAGAAGAACAGGTTCGGGTAGAGCGCGGCGATGACGGGCCAGTTGATGAACGAGGTCATCCGGCCGTCGAGGTAGCCGCGGTTGATCGCGCGCGCGACCGCGGGGGCACCGTCGTTGGCGTCCTCGGAGCCGTTCTCGCTCGCCCACAGCGGCTTGCCGAGCGCCCGGGCGTTCGCGGTGCTGGGGCAGTTGGTGAAGGAGCCGAGGTAACCGCAGGGGTAGTGCACGCCGACGACGTCGACGGCGTTCCTGAAGGCCTGGTCGGTGGCCATGGCGTCGGCCACGGCCCAGGAGTCATCGGCGGCGACGACCTTGGTGGCGCCGTAACCGTGGGAGACCAGCGCGCTCTTGAGGTTCTCGTACCAGGCCGCGTTGAAGCCGCGCTCGTTCCAGCCGCCGAGGTAGGAGACGGCCAGGTGGTGCCGGTCCGCGCAGCCCATCCAGGACATCAGGTAGTCGATGGTGTCCCGGGACCAGAAGTTGCCCCCGCTGCCGGTGTCGCCGATCCAGCCGGGGGCGCCCCAGGACAGGCCGTAGAACGTGATGCCGGGGTTGCGGGCGAGGGCCTGCTCGGCGAGCCACCACTCGTAGCCCTGGTCGCAGTCGACGGTGCCCCTGGTGTGCTCGATGCTGGGCTCGGCGCCGTCGGTGGAGTTGGTGTCGCCGCCGATCTCCAGCTTCAGCACCTGGAGCGAGGCGCCGTAGCCGGGCTTGAACAGGTAGTCGAGCAACTGGCTGCGCTGCGGCTCCGGATAGTCGGCCAGCAGGCGCGAGTTGCCGCCGCCGCCGGAGATGGCCCCGATCCCGTCGAAGGTGAGGCCGGGCCGGGTGCCGTCGACGGTGACGGCGGTCTGGACCGGCGTGGCGGCGTGGACGGCGGAGGGTGTGGCCAGGCTGCCGAGCGCGCCCAGCAACAGCGCCAGGGCGCCGAGGGCGGTGCGGAGTTTCGAGGGTTGGTAGCTGCGACCCATGGGCGTCTCCCGGGACGGATTGGCGAGGGGATGACCGGGCAGGAGCGTAGACCCAACTTCCAACACCAATCAACAATCTGACACCACATCAAACATCGGATTCCTGCCGAACCCTGGCCAGCCACGTCCGATCGCGGTGATTTCTGAGCGATTGTGTTGCCACTCCCCGACGTCACGGCCCTCATCAAAACCTCAGCATCGTGGCGGGAGACTGTCCGGGCGTGGCGCGCGACCCTTCCCCCGGTGGTCGCGCGCCATTCCTACGACCCCGCGTGTCCTCCGCGCCCCGCCGAGAGAGCCCCAGATGCCCGAGCACCAGGCCGACACCCTCCCGACCGCCGCCTTCCAGCCCCTGACCGCCGACGACCCCGCCACGGTCGGCGGCTACCGGCTGTTCGCACGGCTGGGGTCCGGCGGGATGGGCCGGGTGTACCTCTCGTACACGCGCGGCGGCCGGCCGGTGGCCCTCAAGGTGGTCCGGCCCGAGCTCGCGGAGGACCCCGAGTTCCGGGAGCGCTTCGCCCAGGAGGTCGCCAGCGCGCGCCTGATCCACGGCTTCTACACCGCCCAGGTCGTCGACGCCGGGGTGGACGCCGCCGTGCCCTGGCTCGCCACCACCTACGTCCCCGGCCCCTCGCTCCACCAGGTGGTCCGGCGCGCAGGGCCGCTCGCCGAGCAGACCGTCCTGCTCCTCGTCGCCGGCATCGCCGAAGCCCTCCAGGCGATCCACGCGGCCGGCGTCGTCCACCGCGACCTCAAGCCGGGCAACGTCCTCCTCGCCGCCGACGGCCCGCGCGTGATCGACTTCGGCATCGCCCGCGCCGTCGACGCCGCCGCCCTCACCAGCACCGGACTGCGCATCGGCTCCGCCGGCTTCATGGCGCCGGAACAGGCCCGGGGCCTGCGCGCCACGTCCGCCACCGACGTCTTCGCCCTCGGCGCCCTGGCCGCCTACATCGCCGGCGGCGCACCCCCCTTCGGCGGCGGTACGGATGCCGGCGCCCTCTACCGGGTGATCCACGAGGAGCCGGACCTCGCCCTCGTGCCCTCCTCCCTGCGCGGCCTCATCGGCTGGTGCCTGGCGAAGCGGCCCGAGGACCGTCCGACCACGGCCCAGGTGATCGAAGCCGTCCACGGCCACCCCGCCGTCGTCGGGGACCCGCGCTTCGCCGACGGCTGGCTGCCCCCGCAGGTGCACGCCGAGATCGCCCGACGCAGCGACCTGCCCCGGGCCCCCTCCGAAGCGCAGACCGTCCTCGTCCCCGCGCCACCGCTGCACGACGGGGCGACGGCGCTGGCACCGGTCGCGCCCGAAGTGGACCACGGCATGGCCGCCCCCGAGGCCGCTTCCGTAGCCGCCCCCGTGGCCGCTCCCGTGGCCGCGCCGATCCGCAGACGTTCCCACCGCCGGACGGCCCTGATCGCCGCGGCCGCCCTCGCCCTCGGGTCGGCCGGCACGTTCCTCCTCGTCCACCGCACGGACGACGGGCGCCCGGCCGCCGACAACCGCACGGTCGAGAGCGCGACCGACCCGGAGGCCCCGCCAGCCGCCGCCCCCGTCTACACGGCCGTGTACACCGGCACCGCGCTCACCTCGTCCGACCGCAACGACGAGTTCGACCTCCGGAAGGGCACGGTCGCACCGGAGGGAACGGCGTCCTGGTACCTCGCCCGGACGTCGAGCGAGTTCCTCCTCGCCGACGGCAGCGACGCCTACGTCGGCACGGACAGCAGTCTCGGCACCGCCGACTGCCTCAAGGGGCTCGGCTCCCAACCCGCCTCCCGGCTCGACTTCGCCACCCTCACCGGCCGGGCCTTCTGCGTCCGCGAGGACGACGGCCGCGACCTGGCCGTCGTCCGGCTGCTGTCGGCCGCCCCGGGCGGCGGGCCGGTCAAGGTGTCGGTCGACCACTACCGCCGGGCCGACTGACCTTCCCGCCAGGGCGGTTCAGCCCATCGCCGCGAGCACCGCGCGGCGGGCCGGTCAAGGTGTCGGTCGACCACTACCGCCGGGCCGACTGACCTTCCGGCCAGGGCGGTTCAGCCCGTCGCCGCGAGCACCGCGCGGTACCAGTCCGCGGCGGCGACGAGCCGGGCGAGCGGCCCCGGGCCGGGCGGGCAGGCGGCCAGGGACCAGATGTCGTCGCTGCGGTACCAGTGGTCGAGGGCGATCATCGCGAACTGCCGCTCCGAGACGCGGCCCGGCGCGGCGGCCAGCAGGCGGCGGCACTCCTCCCACGGGACAGCCGGGCCGGCCGGCGCGGGGACCAGCCCGAGGGCGTCCAGCGCGTCGAGGAGCTCCCCGGCGCGGACGGGCTCCGGGTGGCTCGCGTGGTGGACGCCCGACGGCACGGCGGGCTCGGCGGTCGCGACGGCGACGACCAGGCGGGCCAGGTCGGCGCGGTCGACGAGCGAGAGCCGGGCCCCGCCGCCCGCCCAGCGCACCGGCACCCGGCGGACCAGTTCGGCCACGGCGGGCACCACCCAGCGGTCCCCCGGGCCGGTCACCACGCCGGGCCGCAGCACGACGGCCCCGGCGGCCAGCGCGGCCCGCTCCCCGAGCAGCCGGGTGCGGCTGGCCTCCGAGGCGGGCACGGCGGGCACCTCGTCCACGCCGACACCCGCGTGCGGGCCCGGCCCGTACACGGCCGCGGTGGACAGGTGGACGACCCGGGAGACCCCGGCCCGGCGGGCGGCGGCCATGACGGCCCCGGTGCCGCGGACGTTGACCTCCTCGCACTCCTCGGCGGTGCCGGAGATCCGGGATGCGAAGTGGAGCAGGACGTCGGCGCCGTCGCACAGCTCGGCGAGGGCCTCCTCGTCGGCGAGGTCGCCCTCCACCCAGGACGGGCCGCTCACGGCGGGGACCTTCCGGGCCAGCGCGCGGACCTCGAAACCGTCCAACGCCCGGAGCACCGCCGAGCCGATGAAGCCCGTCGCCCCCGTCATCGCGATCCGGGGCCCCGTGGTCGAGGTCACCGCCCACCCCCTCCGTCAGGCCGCTCATTGTAGTGAGACGCGCCCACCCGCACGGAGGGGGCGGGGCACGGCCGGGGGTAAGGCCCGCCTAGGCTGTATGCCAAGCAAAACGGGCGAACCGGACCCCACCGGGGGCCACCAGGACGGAAAGCGGGACCCGCCGATGGGCGACGGAATGTCAGGCATGCACCACCACGGCGGGATGACCCAGCTAGGACCGTTCACCCTCTCCAACGTGTGGACCTGGTCCCCCGACTGGGTCTTCCTGGCCGGCTGCCTGGTCGCCCTCGGCCTGTACGCGCTCGGCGTCGTCCGGCTGTACCGCCGCGGCGACAAGTGGCCGGTCGGGCGCACCGTCGGCTGGGCCCTGGGCGTCGGCTCGGTGATCCTCGTCACCTGCAGCGGACTCAACGACTACGGAATGGCACTGTTCAGCGCGCACATGATCCAGCACATGGTGCTGTCCATGCTGTCGCCCATCCTGCTGCTCCTCGGCGCCCCGATCACGCTCGCGCTGCGCGCGCTGCGCCCGGCCGGCAAGGGGCGCCCGCGCGGGCCGCGCGAGCTGCTGGTGGCGCTCCTGCACAGCCGCTACGTCAAGGTGATCTCGCACCCGGCGTTCACCATCCCGCTGTTCATCGCGAGCCTGTACGGGGTCTACTTCACCCCGCTGTTCGACTTCCTGATGCAGTACCGCGCCGGGCACATCTTCATGATGGTGCACTTCCTGGCCACCGGGCTGGTGTTCTTCTGGCCGATCATGGGCGTGGACCCGGGCCCGAACCGCCCCGGCCACGTGATGCGGATCATCGAGCTGTTCATGGGCATGCCGTTCCACGCCTTCTTCGGCGTCGCGGTGATGATGGCCAACCACCAGCTGGTCAGCACCTTCACCACGGCGGGCGCCCCGCCCGGCACCGACCTGCTGGCGGACCAGAAGCTCGCCGGCGGCATCACCTGGGCGTTCGGCGAGATCCCGACGGCGATCGTGCTGATCGCGCTGGTCTACCAGTGGATGGGCTCCGAGCAGCGCAAGGCCCGCCGCGCCGACCGCGCCGAGGAGCGCAGCGGCGACGCCGAGCTGGAGGCGTACAACGCGTACCTGGCCTCGCTCAATCAGCGCGGGAAGCGCCCGGCGGCCGACGCGGGCTGAGGCCGGCCGAGGCCCGCCGCGTCACGTCGCGTACGTCACGGAACCCCCGTCCCGGACCACCGTCCGGAACGGGGGTTCCGTCGTAGGCGTTCGAGGAGGTATGCACGTCCTCCTGATCGTCGCCGTCCTGCTCGGCGGGTACGCCCTGCTGTGGCTGCTCGGCTTCCTCGGCCGGGCGCTGCACTACCGCCGGCAGCCCGTTCCGGACGGCGCCGACTACGTCGTCGTCCTCGGCGCCGGACTGCACGGCTGCGACGTCACGCCGCTGCTCGCGGCCCGGCTGGACGCCGCGCTGGAACGGTTCGCCGCCGAGGAGGCCGCCGGGCATGCGCCCCTGCTGCTGGTGACCGGGGGCAAGGGGCCGCACGAGGAGTGCACCGAGGCCGCCGCGATGGCCCGCTACCTGCTCGCCCGGGGCGTCCCGGCCGGGCGGATCCGCCGCGAGGAGCGGGCCACCGACACCGTCGAGAACCTGCGTTTCAGCGCGGCCCTGATGGCCGCCGAACGGCCCGGGTACCGGTGCACCGTCGTCACGAGCGGTTTCCACGTCCTGCGCTCGGCCACCGCCGCCCGCCGGGCCGGTGCGCCCGGCCGGGTCGCGGCGGCGGACGGGCTGCTCGCCCACGGGCCGTACCTGCTGCTTCGGGAGGCCGTCGCGACGGCCCTGGCGTACCGGCGACTCAACGCCGCCGCCGTTGCACTCCTGGTCCTGATCGCCCTCTGCTGCTGGTGAGACGACGGGCGGGCCCCCCCGGGGGCCCGGCCGGGGGCCCAACCCCGCGGGGCCCGCGCCGGCCCCCCCCCGAGCCTGGGCCCCGGGTGGGGGGGGGGCCCGCCCGCCGCGGCCGCGCGGGGCGCCCCCCCGGCCGCGAGCACCGGGTCCGGGTG
>NZ_JBHWGV010000057.1:50333-56445 GCF_042732955.1 Kitasatospora sp. NPDC059747
CCGGGGGCGGCGGGCCCGGCGGGGGCCGCCCGCCGGGCCGGGGGGGGGGCGGGGGGCCGCCCGGTGGTTCAACTCGGCCTTGGTCAGCCGAGGTTGGCCAGCGCGTCGTTGAAGGTCTTCGACGGGCGCATCACGGCCGCGGCCTTGGCCGGGTCGGGCTGGTAGTAGCCACCGAGGTCGACGGCCGAGCCCTGCACGGCGACGAGCTCCTCGACGATGGTCTGCTCCTGCTCGGTGAGCGCCTTGGCGAGGCCCTCGAACGCCTGGGCCAGCTCGGCGTCCTCGGTCTGCCCGGCCAGCTCCTGGGCCCAGTACGTGGCCAGGTAGAAGTGGCTGCCGCGGTTGTCGATGCCACCGAGGCGGCGGCTCGGCGACTTGTCCTCGTTGAGGAAGGTGCCGGTGGCGCGGTCCAGGGTGTCGGCCAGGACCTTGGCGCGGGCGTTGCCGGTGCTGGCGGCCAGGTGCTCGAAGCTCGCGGCCAGCGCGAAGAACTCGCCCAGGCTGTCCCAGCGCAGGTAGTTCTCCTTGACCAGCTGCTGGACGTGCTTCGGGGCGGAGCCGCCGGCGCCGGTCTCGAACAGGCCGCCGCCCGCCATCAGCGGGACGACCGACAGCATCTTGGCGCTGGTGCCCAGCTCCAGGATCGGGAACAGGTCGGTCAGGTAGTCGCGCAGCACGTTGCCGGTGACCGAGATGGTGTTCTCGCCGCGGCGGATGCGCTCCAGCGAGAACGTGGTGGCCTCGACCGGGGACATGATCTCGATCTGCAGGCCGGTGGTGTCGTGCTCCGGCAGGTACGCGTTGACCTTCTCGATCAGCACGGCGTCGTGGGCGCGCTCGGCGTCCAGCCAGAACACGGCCGGGTCGCCGGTGGCGCGGGCGCGGGTGACGGCCAGCTTGACCCAGTCCTGGATCGGCAGGTCCTTGGTCTGGCAGGCGCGGAAGATGTCGCCCGGCTGCACGGCCTGCTCCAGCACGACCTCGCCCTCGGCGTCGACCAGGCGGACGGTGCCGGCCTCGGCGATCTCGAAGGTCTTGTCGTGGCTGCCGTACTCCTCGGCCTTCTGGGCCATCAGGCCGACGTTCGGGACCGAGCCGATGGTGGCCGGGTCCAGGGCGCCGTGGGCGCGGCAGTCGTCGATGACGGCCTGGTACACGCCGGCGTAGCTGCTGTCCGGCAGCACGGCCAGGGTGTCGGCCTCCTGGCCGTCCGGGCCCCACATGTGGCCGGAGGTGCGGATCATGGCCGGCATCGAGGCGTCGACGATGACGTCGCTCGGGACGTGCAGGTTGGTGATGCCCTTGTCCGAGTCGACCATGGCCAGGGCCGGGCCCTCGGCCAGCTCGGCGTCGAACGAGGCCTTGATCTCGGCGCCGTTCGCCAGCGCGTCGAGGCCGGCCAGGATGCCGCCGAGGCCGTTGTTCGGGTTCAGGCCGGCGGCGGTCAGCGCCTCGCCGTACCGGGCGAAGGTCTTCGGGAAGAAGGCGCGCACGACGTGGCCGAACACGATCGGGTCGGAGACCTTCATCATGGTGGCCTTGAGGTGCACCGAGAACAGGACGCCCTCGGCCTTGGCGCGGGCCACCTGGGCGGCCAGGAACTCGTTCAGGGCGGCGGCGCGCAGGACCGAGGCGTCGACGACCTCGCCGGCCAGCACCGGGACCTTCTCGCGCAGGACGGTGGTGGTGCCGTCCTGGCCGACCAGCTCGATGCGCAGGGCGCCGTCGGCGGTGATCACGGCCGACTTCTCGGTGGAACGGAAGTCGTTCTCGCCCATGGTGGCGACGTTGGTCTTGGAGTCGGCCGACCAGGCGCCCATGCGGTGCGGGTGGGTCTTGGCGTAGTTCTTGACCGACAGCGGGGCGCGGCGGTCGGAGTTGCCCTCGCGCAGGACCGGGTTGACGGCGCTGCCCTTGACCTTGTCGTAGCGGGCGCGGACGTCCTTGTCCTCGTCGGTCCGCGGGTCGTCCGGGTAGTCCGGCAGGGCGTAGCCCTGGGCCTGCAGCTCGGCGATGGCGGCCTTCAGCTGCGGCACGGAGGCCGAGATGTTCGGCAGCTTGATGATGTTGGCGTCCGGGGTCTTGGCCAGCTCGCCCAGCTCGGCGAGGGCGTCACCGATCCGCTGGCCCTCGGCCAGACGCTCCGGGAAGCTCGCGATGATCCGCCCGGCCAGGGAGATGTCGCGGGTCTCCACGCGCACGCCCGCCGTCGAGGCGTAGGCCTGGACGACCGGCAGGAACGAGTAGGTCGCCAGGGCCGGAGCCTCGTCGGTGTGCGTATAGATGATGGTCGAGTCAGTCATCGAAACTCCGCTTCACGTCTCCAACGTCTTGACGTCAAGATATCTCGTCCCGGCCCCCTCGCTCCACCTCCCCCCGCCCCGGAGCGCGCGCCGGGTGCCCCGGGGGCGCGCCGGCGGTCGGTTCCACCGTCGTCCCGGGGCGCCCGCACGGCAACCGGAGGGGGCTAGCCCGCGGCGAACCTGGCCGCCAGCTCGGTCTCGTCGGCCAGGAACCAGAGCTGGGTGCCGCGGTTGCTCTCCCGGACGAAGTCGCGCAGGGCGTTGCTCCCGGCCACGTGGTGGGCGATGTCGCCGAGGACGACGAGACCCATCCGGTAGTTGACGAACTTCTGGACGATGCCGCCGGCGACGCGGGTGCTCAGCGCGAAGAAGTCCGGGTGCAGCCGGGCCGCGGGCACGATCACCCAGGTCGCCTCCCGGCCCCAGGCGTCGGCGATCGCGTCCATCGCGTCCTGTTCACTGCGGAGCGGGGCGCCGTCGGCGGCCAGCCGGAGGAACGTCGGGTCGGACATGTCACAACTCCCTGGTCAGCGTGTGGACGATGGTGAGCACCGCGGCGGTGTCGGCCGGATCACCGAGGATGACGAGTCGCAGGGTCTGCGCCTCCTCGTCGAGGACGGTCTCCACGTGCAGCGGCCGGCCGCCCTCGCGCGGGCCGGCGATGGCCGCGAGCACGGTGGTGGTCAGCCGGTCCGCCCGCGCGCGGTCGATCTCCTCGATCCGCACGACGGACGAGACCTCGGCGCCGCGCCCCCTGGTGCTCTCCGCGACGACCGGGGCGCCGGTGAGGGCTTCCAGGTCGGCGCGGGCGATCCGGTACTGCTTGCCGATCCTGGTCGCCGCGAGGCGGCCGTCACGGATGTAGCCGCGGACCGTGCGCACGTGGAGGCCCAGCAGTTCGGCCACCTGTTCCACCGAGTAGTACTGCGCCACCTGCAACCATCCTTCCCGACTTCCCTATCATCGCGCAAACTATCATTCGATGCGGATGTTTGGGGAAGGATACGGAGTGGTGTAGTCCAGTTGGGTGAGTCGGCCGTCAGGAGTGCGTCAACACGCCACCTCATTCGGTCAACGCTGCGTCAGGACCGGCGACGCACGGCCGATCCCGGCCTAGCTTCGAAGGGAGCAGTTCCGGCAGGCACCACCACTCCATTGGGGAGCACCCGCATGGCCCGCGTCGTCTGGCACGTTCCGGTCACCGTCAACCACCTCGGTCACGGCACCGGAAGCACGAACGCCCTCCGCCTCTTCCGCCTGCGCGACGGCCGCCGCTGCGCCGTCGGTTTCTCCACCCCCGAGGCGCTCACCGCCCTCCTCGGGCCGGACCAGGCCCACACCGAGCTCGGCGAGGCCGCCCTGCGCGAGCTCACCGCCCCGCTCGGCGTCGACGCCCTCGTCCTCGACCCGCGGCTGGTGGCCCCGCCCGTCGCCGCCCCCGCCGCACAGCCCGCCCCGGCCCCGACCGCACAGCTCCAGCACCGGTGACCGCCCTCCAACTGGTCCCGGGCGACGAGGAGCCCGCCGCAGGACGGCCCGAACCGGCCCGGGCCCTGCACGCGATCGCCCGGGTCAGCTTCGGGCCCGTCCCCCTCGACTTCGACCGCCTCGCGGCCGAGCACCCGGCCGTCCAGAGCGGCCTCGCCCTGGCCGGCGACGCCGACCTCGAACTCCGCCTCTCCTGCACCGGACCGGAGGAGCTGCGGGCCGTCGCCGCCGCCCTCCAGCGGGCCGGCGCGGCGCGCGTCCGCATCGACCTGGTCCTGCGCGCCCTCACGCCGGGGCCGCCGACCCTGCGGTCGGTGACCTGAGATCATTGGAGGCGTCAATCCCACTCAGCCGAAGGGAAGTTGGGAGATATTCCAGTAGCGGGCGGCCGTCCACCGCGCATAGTGTGCGTCCGTCCGCCATGGACACAGCCAAGGACCGTCTCCCAAGGCCCCTCTTCCTAGGAAGCTGGTGAGGACTTGTCCCGCTCCGCGCTCCGCCCCGCCCTCGGTACGGCAGCCGTCCTGGCCGCCCTGATCCTGGCCGCTCCCTCCGCTCTCGCCGCTTCCCCGTCCGCACCGGCGCCGGACCGGACCGACGACGCCGGCGTGTCCGTCGCGGTCTTCGGCGACGACACCCTGACCGAGGGCGGGCAGCTGACCGTCGACGAGCTGACCCGCGACCACGGCGTCGACCCCGGCCTCCTCCAGGCGTACGCCCGGGGCACCGCGCCGGACGACTCCGACGACTCCGCCTCCGACGACTCGGCCTCGGACGATGCCCCGGGCGCCGCCGCCCTCACCCCGCGGCTCGCCGGCGACCCGGCCTACGACCTGGTGGCCAGCTGGACCTCCAAGGACCACCGCACGGTCAACCTCCGCCGGGGCACCGCCACCTGGGGCTACACCAAGATCCAGCAGAAGCACAAACCTCACCGTCAGCGCGGTCCGCGCGACCACCCGCTACCCCGAGCCCGGCTGGCCGAAGCAGCAGTCGGCGACCACGTGGAACTACCTCACGCTGGTCAACCACGTCCGCTGCTCCGGCTGGGCCTGGTGGCGCACCTGCAAGGTCGTCGACTTCACCCACGTGCAGGTGACGGTGAACTACGGCAACGTCAAGGGCGTCATCACCGCCTACTGCATCGGCTACGCCGACCGCTGCCCGGACTGGGTGAAGAACGCCGTCAACGGCGCCTGACGATCGTTCCCACCGGTATGGAGCGACAACCCCGACTGCGACGCGGCGGCTTCCTGCGCGAGGCCGCCGCGCTCCAGCGCACCAACACCGACGGCACCCGCCGCCTGACCCGGATCGCCTTCCCCGCCGGCGGTGACGTCGCGATCACGACGACGGGCCCGGACCCGGCCGCCCACCTGCCGGTGACCGCCACGCGCGACGACCTCCACGCCGCCCTCGCGCCCGAGGGCGGCTGGGCCGCGCCGGACCCGGGCCCGCTCACCCGGCTCCCGGCCACCGCCCCGGCGCCGCCGCTCCTGGTCTGGGCCGACCTCCTGGACGACCTCGGCGACCTCCTCTTCACCCTCACCGGCTATCCCGCCGACGTCGGCCGCCCCGACCTCGTGCCCCGCCTGGACGCCGTGTCCCTCACCGGCGCGACGACCGCCGTGGTCGAGGTGACCGCCCTCGGCGCCGCCCACCGGATCCGCATCCCCCTGGACTCCGACGTCCCCCTGGTGGCCGTCCCCCTGGAGATCGCCGAACACCTGCTGACCGTCGACGGAACGGCCGCGACGGAGTGGGAGTACCCCGTCGCGGCCTCGTAGACCACGTCACTCCCGGGCGAGGGCCGCGATCGCGACGAGGAGCAGCGCCGAGCCGGCCAGCAGGCCCGCGGTGAGCGGCTCGCCGAGGAAGGCCACGCCGATCAGCGCCGCGGTCGCCGGTTCGAGCAGCACCAGCACGGCGGCCGTGGTGCCCGGGACGACGGCCAGGCCGGTGAAGTACCAGCGGTAGGCGAACAGCGTGGGCACCGTCCCGAGGAACAGCAGCGCTCCCCCGGTCAGCGCCGGGTCCCCCGCCGTCGGCAGGACGCCCTCGACCGCGGCGAGCGGCAGCAGGCAGAGCAGCCCGGTCGTGAACGCACCGGTGCCGGCCCGCGCCGAGCCGCCGCCGCGCGCCCACAGCGTGAGCCCGCTCTGCCCGGCGCCCGCCAGCAGCGCCAGGCCGACGCCCAGCGCCGGTCGCGGCCCCGCCGCCGGCGCGGCCACCAGCAGGGCCAGCCCGCCGAGCGCCGACACGACGGCGACGGCGGCCCCCCGGCTCCGGCGCTCGCCCACCAGAACCGGCGCGCCGCGGCT
>NZ_JBHWGV010000058.1:0-37370 GCF_042732955.1 Kitasatospora sp. NPDC059747
GGGGCGCCAGCCACGGGCCCGGGCCGGCCCGAGCCGGGCCTGGCCGCGGGCCGGCGCCGGGGGCTCAAGGCGCCCGCGGGGCGGGCGGCTCCGCGCCGGTGCGGCGCTCCGGCCCGCCGCGGCGGACCGTCCGGCCGCCGCGCCGCGCCCGGGGGCCGCGGACGGCTCGGGAGCCGCGGGCCGTCCCGGCCGCCGTTCCGGTTCCTGGGCGGAGGACGTCCGTCCTCGTCTTCCAGCCACGCACTCACCCCCGGTGTCTGCCGCGCCCGTGTGCCACGGCGGCGGCCTCACCCGGTCCCTCGGCGGGACGGCGTCGTGGTCGCTGTCGATGACTGGACGTCGGCGTTCGGCCGGCCGGTTCCCGCTGTCGGTCGGGGGCAGGCTCGCGTACAGGTTTCCTCTACACGGGTGTAGAGATCGAGCGCAGCATATAGCACCCCTGTTCGGCGCAGGTTTCGGGCCGAGGGCTCTCCGCGGTCTCCCGGCGACTTCCCCGCCCGGGCGCCGTCGGCCGTGGCGCCGATTGTCGCGGATGAGAAGGCGGTGAGAAAAGCGCTTCCCGAAAAGACGCTCCTGACCTGCGGTGATGCCCGGCTTTCCGGGTCGTTCGGGGGCGTTCGCGGGCACGGCGGACGGCGGGCTCAGGCCTCGTTGAATTCCCGCCAGCACAATGGCGCTCCCCGAGAGGCACCCGGAGGCGAGAGGAGGGGCGCGCAATGGCCGCCACCGTCACACGGCCGCCCGCGGCGGTCCGGCACCGGGCTCCGGAGGAGCTCGTCCCCGGCGCGGTGCTCGCCGCCGTCGCGCTCGGCGTGCTCGGCGTGCTCGCCCTGTGGTGGCGCGACACGGCCTTCGTGTCCGGCGCCGCGGGCTGGCTGAGCGGGGCCGGCCGGATCTCCGGCCTGCTCGCCGGGTACGCCGCTCCCGTCCTGCTGCTCCTCATGGCCCGGATCCCGCTGCTGGAGCGGGAGGTCGGCGCCGACCGGCTCGCCCGCTGGCACGCCTTCGGCGGCCGCTACCTGGTCGGCCTGGTCACCGTGCACGTCCTCACGATCGTGTGGGGCTACGCGCTGACCGACGGGCGCGGGGTGGTGGGGGAGGGCGTGGACATCGTCCTCCACTACCCCGACATGCTCAAGGCCACCGCCGGGACGCTCCTGCTGTTCGCCACCGGCGCGCTCTCCGCCCGGATCGCCCGCCGCCGCCTCGGCTACGACGCCTGGTACTACCTGCACCTGGCCACCTACCTCGCCGTCGCGCTCGCCTTCGGCCACCAGCTCACCACCGGCGCCGACCTCGGCGACGGCCCCGCCCGCCCGGCCTGGTACGCCCTCTACCTCGGCACCCTCGCCGTGCTCGGCTGGTACCGGCTGGCGCTGCCCTACCTGCGCGACCGGCGGCACCGGCTGCGGGTGGCCGAGGTGCGGCCGGAGGGCCCCGGAGTCGTGTCGGTGTTCCTCGTCGGTGAGCAGGTGGAGCGGCTGCGGGCCGAACCCGGGCAGTTCTTCCGCCTGGAGTTCAAGGCGCCCGGCCTGCGCTGGACCGCCAACCCGTACTCGCTGTCCGCGCCGGTGCGCCCGCCCTTCCTGCGCTTCACCGTCAAGGACCTCGGCGAGCACAGCGCCGCCGTCGCGAAGCTGGAGCCCGGCACCCCGGTGCGGGCCGAGGGCCCGTACGGCGCGTTCACCGGGCGGCGACAGCGGCGGCGCAAGGTGCTGCTGCTGGCGGCCGGGGTCGGCATCACCCCGCTGCGGGCGCTGTTCGAGACGCTGCCGGGCCAGGTGACGCTGGTCCAACGGGCCCGCCGCTCGGAGGACTTGCTGTTCCAGGACGAGCTCGCCGCGATCGCCGCCCGCCGCGGCGCCGCCGTCCACCCGGTGGTCGGCACCCGCGCCGAGGTCGGCGACCTCGGGGCCGTGCTGCGCCGGCTCGTCCCGGACCTCGCCCGGCACGAGGTGTTCCTCTGCGGCCCGGAGGAGTTCTCCGCGGACGCCGTCCGGGCCCTGCACGCGGCCGGCGTGCGCCGGATCCACCACGAGGCCTTCGGCTTCTGACCGTCCCTGCCCCGAAAGTCTCCGAAGTCCCAAGTCCCTGACCGTTCCCGACCGTTCCCGACGAGCAAGGGGAGTACCCACCGTGCGCAGAGCCGTCGTCGTCGGCAGCGCCACCGCCGCGGGCGTGATCCTGCTGCTGTCGCTCAAGCCGCACCAGGGCGCCGCGAGCGCCGCCGCCCCGATCAGCTCCGGCAGCTCCGGCAGCTCGGGCGGCTCGGGCGGCTCCGGCGGTACGTCCGGCACCTCCTCGGCGCCGCCCGCGCAAGCCTCGGACACCTCGGGCACCCGCGCGATCACCGGGGACTCCGTCGACACCCGGTACGGGCCGGTCCAGGTCAAGGTGACCCTCGCCGGCAAGAAGATCACCAGGATCGACGTGGTCAGGTACCCGAGCGAGAGCGGGCGGGACCGGTCCATCAACAGCTACGCCCTGCCGGTGCTCAACCAGGAGGCCCTCTCGGCCCAGAGCGCCGCGATCGACGTCGTCTCCGGCGCCACCTACACCAGCGACGGCTACACCCGCTCGCTGCAGAGCGCCCTCGACAAGGCGGGCTCATGACAGCGGGGGTGCGCAGGCACGCCGAGCACGTGATGGGGACGGTCTTCTCCTTCGCCGTTCACGGCGGCGGCCGGGAACTGGAGGACCTGCTCGCCCGGATCGTCGTGCGGCTGCACCGGATCGACGAGGTCTTCTCCCCTTATCGGGAGGACAGCGACATCAACCGGTTCGAGCGCGGGGAGATCGCCCTCGGCGCGTGCGACCCCGAGGTCGCGGAGGTGCTGGCCCGCTGCCGCGAGGTGGCGGCGCAGACGGACGGCTTCTTCACCATGCGGCCCGGCGGGGTGCTCGACCCGAGCGGCTGGGTCAAGGGCTGGGCGGTCGAGGAGGCCTCGCGGGCCCTGCGGGAGGCCGGCTACGGGCGGCACTGCGTGAGCGGCGGCGGCGACGTCCAGACGGCGGGCGGGCCCTGGCGGGTCGGCATCGCGGACCCGCTGCGGCCGGGGGAGGTGGTCGCCGTGGTCACCGGGAACGACGTCGCGGTGGCGACCTCGGGCACCGCCGAGCGCGGCGCCCACATCGTCGACCCGTACCGGGGGAGACCGGCGCAGGGCCTCGCCTCGCTGACCCTGGTCGGCGAACGGCTGGCGCGCGTCGACGCGTGGACGACGGCGGCCTTCGCGATGGGTCCCGACCGGGGCCTCGCCTGGGCGGCCGCCCAGCCGGGGATAGAGGCGCTCGCCGTCCTGCCGACCGGCGCCACCCGGTGGACCCCGGGCTTCCCGGCCCGCACGGACGCGGCGAGGGCGGTCGGATGACGGGGGAGGAGCGGCCCGAAGCCCGCCGCCGCAGGCGCACCTGCCGCCCGGCGGCACCGGTGGCCCCACCGCCCGCCCCGGCCACACCTCGCCCGGCCGGGGCCCCGCCGCGCCGCGCGGCCGGTCCCGTCGGGCCGGCTTCCGGCCGCGGCCCTTGCCCTCGTCCGGCCCTCGCCCCACTGCTATACACTGCACCGGCTAGTTTCCCATTCAGGACAGGAGTCGCCGTGGCGGTGACGAGCGGAGCAGGGCGCCCGGAGAAGCGGGTGGCCATCACGCGGGCCGCGACGGCGGTGTTCGGGCGCGAGGGGTACGTCCGCGCGAGCATGGACGCGATCGCGGCGGAGGCCGGCGTCTCGAAGCGCACGGTGTACAACCACTTCGCCGACAAGGAGACGCTCTTCCTGTCGGTCGCCCTGACGAGCTCCGCCGAACTGACCGGCACGATCCGCGAGTTGGCCGACCGCCGCCTCGGGAAGATCGTCGACCTGCGGCAGGACCTCACCGACTTCGCCGTCGACCGCGCGCACGCCGTCCTGTCCGCGGGCGATCACGGCGCGCTCGGCCGCGCGATCCGCGCCGAGGTGGCCAACATCCCGGCGGACGTCCTCGAGGCGTGGCTGGAGGCGGGCCCGATCGCCTCGCTGCGCGACCTCGCCGAGAGGTTCACGGCCCTGGCCGCCCGCGGGCTGCTGGCGGTCGACGATCCGGCCCTGGCCGCCGAGCAGTTCACGCTGCTGACCTTCCACGGCGTGGCCGACCGCTCCTTCTGGGGCGCGCTGCCGGTGCCGGAGCAGGAGGTCGGGCGGATCGCCGCCGTCGGGGTCGACGCGTTCCTCAAGGTCTACGGGGTGCCCGCGGGCACCCCGTAGACCGGGGGCGTCACTTCCAGACGACGCCCTTGCCGATGGTGTACGGGTCGGCCGAGTACTCGGCGCCCGCGACCTTGGAGGCCGCCGGCGCGAGCGACACGAAGCAGCCGACGGCGGACTGGCCGTTGGTGAAGCCCGGGGGCATCGGGCTGGCCGTGCACTTCGGGAAGGACGTGAAGATCGCCACGCCCTGCGCCCCGGAGCCGTCCGGCTGGAGTCCCCTGATGTGGGTCAGGGTGCTGTTGGACAGGTCGGTGGTGCCGACGTTGGTGAACTTGTAGTGGATGTAGTACGGCACCATGCCCGCGGCCTTGTCGCCGAGCTTGAGGCTGTCCAGGTCGGCCTGGGTGCCCTGCTCGATCGAGGTGACGGCCATGGCGATGCTGCCCTTGGTGCTGCCGGAGCTGAACGGCACCTGGACGGTGTCGCCGATCTTGGCGGTGGTCCCGGCTGCGGCGTCCTTGCCGGTGCCGGCGGCCAGGGCGCCCCCGGGCGCGGAGGCGGTGGGCGCGGCGGCCGGGGTCGTCGGCGCGGCGGCGCTCGGGGTGGCGGACGGCGCGGCCGCGGTGGTCGCCGGGGCCGCGGTCGTCGGGGCGGCGGGTGCGGCGGTCTTCGCCGTGTCGGACGACGAGTTGTCGTTGCAGGCGGTGAGCGTCAGCACGCCGACGACGGCGAGGCCGGCGAGCGCGCGCATGCCCGTACTGGAGGCGGAGCTGTTCACGTGTCGTTCCCCCGTGCTCGTGGACCGTCGGTCGGCGGTCCTCTCGGTGAACGTTGATAGCGCACGCCGGCGCACGGGCACCACGGCTTTGACGGCCTTTTGACCACGCCGTGACAGCCCGGCGACCATACCGGGACACGGCCCGGCGCGGGGGAGCGGGGTGCCGAACACCCCGCTCCCGCCGCGTTGTTGGACATCTACGGCAGCGCGGCGTGCTCGGCCCGGCTGGCCGCGAGCCGCTGCGCGGCGAGTGCGCCGGCCCGCGCGCGGTCGCCCCCGGTGAGCCGGGCGAGGATCGCCGCAAGGGGCCTGACCTGCCCGGCGGTCCCCCAGTGCCCTTCCGGGACCTCGGTGGGGAACACCCAGATCCGGCCGGGGTCGCGCGGCCAGGCCCCCTCCTCCGCGTCGAGGATCGCCTCGGTGACGTCGGCGACGCCCGGCGACCGGCAGCGCTTCGAGTACCGGCTGACACCGAAGGGCACGGACCTGCGGCCCACGCTGCTCGCGCTGCTGGAGTGGGGCGACAAGTACCTCGCCGACGAGGAGGGCCCGGGCGTCGTCGTCCGGCACGCGGCCGCGGACGACGAGGAGCCCTGCGACGAGCCGGTCGCCCTCGTCCTCGAATGCGCCGCCGGCCACACCCACCTGCCGTCCGGCGAGGTCTACCGGGCCTCGGGGCCGGGGGTGCGCTTCCTCCCGGCGTGACGCGTGCGAACCCGACCGAGCGGGCGCGGCGGTTGTCCGTATCCTCACCGAGTGCCCCTCATCAGCCTGCACGACCGGTCCGCCCTCGCCGCCCGCTTCCTGGCCGACCCGGCGCTCCACCTCTTCGAACTCGGCGACCTCGACGACACGCTGTGGCCCAACACCACCTGGTACACGACCGGTGGCCCGGTGGCCCTGCTCTACACGGGCGGCGGCATCCCGGTCCTGCTCGCCTTTGCCCGCCCGGCCGACGTCCCGGCGCTCGAAGCGCTCCTGGGCGAGCTGCGCCCGTTCCTGCCGCGCCGCTTCACGGCGATGCTGCCGGTGGGGGCTCACCGCGCCCTGGCGCCGGACTTCGGTGTCGAGCACCGTTCGACGCTGCTTCGCATGATGCTCCCGGACGGGCCTTCGCTCCCCGAACCCGCCTTCGAGTCCGCGTTGTTGACCGGCGACGACGTCCCCGACCTCCGCACGCTCCTCGCCGAGGCCTACCCCGAGTCCTGGTTCGACGAGCGACTCGTGCTCGGCGGCGGCTACGTCGGCCTCCGCGGTGCGGACGGCCGGCTGCTGGCCACGGCCGGCGTGCACGTCCACTCCGCCGCGTACGGCGTCGCCGTCCTCGGCAACGTGACCACCCGCCCGGACGCCCGGGGGCGGGGCCTCGCCCGCGCCTGCGTCACCGCGCTGTGCCGCCGCCTCGCGAGGACGGCCGCACACATCGGCCTCAACGTGCGCACGGACAACGCCCCGGCTATCCACCTCTACGAGCAGCTGGGATTCACCACCACCGCCACGTTCGAGGAGCTGGTGGTCGCGGCGCGCTGAGCTGCGGGGGTCGCGCGGGGGGTGTGGGGATCGTCACCGTTCCGGGGGGATGTTCGGGCGCCTACGATCGCGAGCGTGAACGACAGCTACTTCGAGCGCACCGGCGAGCGTCGCTTCAAGCCCACCGTCCACGCGGGCGGCGCCTGGAACGACGACGAACTGCACTTCAGCCCGGTGGGCGGCCTCGTCGTCCACGCGATCGAGCGGCACCGGGCGCAGACGGGCGCGGCGGGCGGACTGGCGCTGTCGCGGATCGCCTTCGACATCCTGGGCCGGCTCGCCGTCGACGAGTGCGAGATCACCGTCGAGACCATCCGGCCGGGGCGGACGGTCGAGCTGGTGGAGGCGGTCCTGGTCATAGGGGAGCGGGCGGTGATCCGCGCCCGCGCCTGGTACCTGGCGACCTCCGACACGTCGGTCGTGGCCGGCAGCCCGGTCGAACCCCTCGCCGGGCCAGGGGAGTTCGAGCCGTGGCCGATGAGCGAGCTGTGGGACGGCGGCTACATCGCGTCGATCGACGTCCGGCGCCGGGAGCTGGCGCAGGGCCGGGCCCAGGCCTGGATCGGCAGTGAGGTCGGGCTGGTGGCGGGCGAGGAGATCGGCCCGCTCGCGTCGTTCGTCGCCCTGGTGGACACGGCGAACGGGATCGCGGTGCGGCAGGACCACACGGAGTGGATGTTCCCGAACGTGGACCTCACCATCCACCTGCACCGGCAGCCCGAGGGCCGCTGGACGGGGATGGACACGACCGTCACCTTCGGCCCGACAGGGCACGGCCTGACCAGCACCGTCCTGCACGACGTCCACGGCCCGGTGGGCTCCGCGCAGCAGTCGCTCACCGTGCGGTCGCTGGGGGTCTCGCCGGGGGCGTGAAAACCGCTGGGTGTTCGGTCGGCGGAGACCTACCATCGCGCGAATGACCACTCATGAAGCGATACTCGACGCCGCCCTCGCCCGCATCACCGCCGGCTACGTGTACCCCGAGAAGACGGCGGCGATCGAGGCGGCGATCCGCGGCCGGCTGGCCGAAGGCGCGTACGAGGGCCTGGCCGAGCAGGAGCTGTGCGAGCAGGTGACGCGGGACCTGCAAGCGGTGTGTCCCGACAAGCACCTGCGGCTGCTGTGGAGCGAGGAGCCGCAGTCGATGGACGAGGAGCCGGAGAGCGTCGCCCGGGAGCGGTTCGCCCAGTACGCGCGGGCGAACAACTACGGCGTGCGGCGCGTGGAACAGCTGGACGGCAACATCGGCTACCTCGACCTCCGGATGATCGCCCCGGCGGAGCTCGGCGGCCCGGCGTTCGCGGCGGCGATGCAACTGCTGGCGCCGACCGAGGCGTTGATCATCGACCTGCGCGAGTGCGCCGGCGGGGCGCCGGAGGGCGTGCAGCTGTGGTGCAGCTACCTCTTCGCGAACGACGAGGTGCACCTCAACGACATCTACGAGCGGAAGACGGACAGCATCCGGCAGTACTGGACGCTGGGCCACCTCGCCGCGCCGCGCTACCTGGACCGCCGGGTGGTCGTGCTGACCAGTGACTTCACGTTCTCGGGCGGAGAGGAACTGGCCTACAACCTGAAGGCACTGAAGCGAGGCACGCTGGTCGGCGAGACGACCAGGGGAGGCGCCCACCCCACGGCCCGCATCCCGGTGGCCCCGCACGTGATGGTGACGGTCCCGACGGCCCGCTCGATCAACCCGGTGACGGGCACGAACTGGGAGGGCGTGGGCGTGGAGCCCGACGTGAAGGTCCCGGCCGAGGATGCCCTGGAGACCGCCCTGAACCTCCTGCGGTGAGGTCCCGCGCCCCGGCTGTCGGCCGGCCGCCGGTGGCCGGGGCGTAGCGTTCACCTGCGTCGCATTGCAACGATCCGACCTGTTCGTTGCATTACTCTTCAAGGGCTCTGCAACGATTTATTGGCTCTGACCTGCTGTTATGGCAGTTTCTCGCAACGAATGTGTTGCCGCTAACTAGAAAGCAACGTAGCTTTTCCATCGTCAGAAACGGCGAGGGCAACCAGGCCCCGCCGCTGATCGAAGGAGAAGACGATGCAGACGTTCGCCACCCCCGCCCCGGTCGCCGCCGTCCTCGACGTCCCCGCGGGCCGCATCCGCCTCATCGCGGCCGACCGCGCCGAGACCACCGTCGAGGTCCGGCCGGCCAACGCCGCCAAGGGCCGTGACGTGAAGGCGGCCGAGCGGATCGAGGTCGGGTACGCCGACGGTGTCCTGCGGATCGCGGCCCGGGAGGCGGAGAGCCGGATGCTCGGCAACTCCGGCTCGGTCGAGGTCACCGTCCACTTGCCGTCCGGATCCCGCGTCGAGGCGAAGGCGGCCGACGCCGAACTGCGCGGCGTGGGACGGCTCGGCGAGGTCGCGTTCGAGGGCGCGCGGGCCACGGTGGAGCTCGACGAGGTCGCCGAGGCCCGGCTCACCGTCCAGGCCGGCGACATCACCGTCGGCCGTCTGAACGGTCCGGCCACGGTCACCGCCCAGCAGGGCGACATCCGCATCGGCGAGGCGGTGCGCGGCGAGGTCGTGCTGGAGACGCAGTCCGGGGAGATCTCGGTCGGTGCTGCCCGTGGGGTGTCCGCCTCGCTGGACGCCGGCACCTCCTACGGCCGGATCCACAACTCGCTCCGGAACGCCGAGGGCACCGCCGACCTGCGCGTCCGGGCGACCACCGCCTACGGCGACATCACCGCCCGCAGCATCTGAACCGCCCCGCCTGTCCCGACCACGTCCGAACTTTCCGAAACGAGGCACACCATGAGCATCAACCACGCTGCTTGGACCGGCATGGTGCAGGTCGAGGACACCGCCCTGGCCGTCACCGACACCGGCGGGTCCGGCACTCCGGTGGTCTACCTGAACGGGTCCTACGCGGACCAGTCGCACTGGCGGCGGGTGATCGCCGAACTCGGCCCCGGCTACCGGCACATCACCTTCGACGAGCGGGCCCGCGGCAAGTCGGCGCGGTCGGCGGACTACTCGTTCGAGGCGTGCCTGCGCGACGTCGACGCGGTGCTGGCGGCGCGGGGCGTGGAACGGCCGATCCTGGTGGGCTGGTCGTACGGCGCACTGGTCGCGGTGAACTGGGCCGCCCGCAACCCCGGGCGCGTGGCGGGCGTGGTCTCTGTCGACGGCGCCATGCCCAGCCCGAGCGGCTGGCTCGACGACGCGGCGCGGGCCAAGATCCGCAAGCTGTTCCGCCGCCTGAGCCCGCTCTTCCCGATCTGCCGCCCGCTCGGCATGGCCGCCCGGATGAACGCCGCCCAGCACGCCGACATCAACTTCCAGGCCATCGAACTCTGCGCGCCGACCACCCTCGAACCGGTCCTCGACCGCCTGACCGCACCGACCCGCTACGTGGTCGCCACCGGCGGCAACCTCGGCGCCAAGGAGAAGGACATCGAGCAGTTCCGCGCCAACCTCGAACCGGTGCTCGCCCGCAACCCGAACATCGAGGTCAGCGCCAAGGTCCCGAGCAACCACTCCAAGATCCTCCGCAAGGACTTCCGCGCCGTCGCCGCCGCGGCCCGCGAGCTCGCCACCACCCGCGACCGCCAGGCTGCATGAGCGGTGCGAGCGGTCCGCCGTCCATCCGGAGCTGCGGGACTCCTGCGCCCCGACCGAGCGATTCACACCCAGTGCCTTCGGCTTCAGCACTTCTTGGAGAAGAGGGCGAGTCCCTAGCTCGGTTGAGGCCGGCTGGACCACCAGACCGAGGCGAAGAGGAACACGCCGGGGAGGATGCCGGCGACGGTGGAGACGGCGGCTGCGGGGGCGCCGAGGAAGGCCAGGGCCATGCCGACGGCGCCGCAGGCTGCCATCGAGCCGCCGAGGACGCGGAGTTGGGGGCGGCTCCACGCGGTCGCGAGGCCGAAGAAGTGCACGCCGACGACGAAGGCGATCCAGCCGACGGTGGCGGTGGGCGTGTGGAAGGCCTTGTTGATGACGGCGAGGCCGGCGGCTATGCCCACCACTTCGGCGGCGGCGACGAGCCAGTAGCGACCACCGAACCGGGGTTCGGGAGCGGTGGTCGCCTCGGGAGCGGGTCGGCGGTTGAAGAGACCGAGGAAGAGGAAGGCCGCGACCGCGAGGACCCGGAGGGGGACGGAGACGGGGTCGGGGAGGGCGCCGGCGTTGGCCTGGACGAAGACGAGCCCGAAGCTCGACCCGATGAGCCTGGTGGCTCGGACTCTGTTCATGATCGGGAAGATACCCCCCGGCTGTGCGGACCGAGGGGCGGGCCTCAGGTCAGGTGGTCGAACTCCCCGGCCTCGGCCCCGAGGACGAGGGTCCGGAGCCTGGCGGTGGCCCCGCCCCGGCCAGGCCGACGGAAAAGCGGGGGGGGGGGGGGGGCCGCGCCCGGCGCGGGGGGGGCGCGCGAGTGGGGGGGGGGGGGGGGCCCGCGGGGTGGGGGGACACCCCGCCCCCCCCGGCCCCGCCCCCGCGGCCGGGGGGCGGGGGCGGGGGGGGGCCCCCCCCCCGCCCCGCCCCCGGTAACCGCGCGGCCCGCCCACCCCGCCGACTTCCTGCGCCGTCGAAAGAGTGGGGCGGATGCGGGAACCGGTGGGATTCGAACCCACGGGCAGACTCGGAGCAGGGCCGCTCCTCCTCCGCCGATCGATGCACGGGGGTCCTCCGGTGCATCGATTGCAATGGGCCGCTCTGCCACGGGCCGCATCCTGCGGGATTGCGCGGTCCCGCTGTCCGCGATCCTACGAAGTTCCGCACCGGGCACGCGACCGGTTTGCCGGGGCGGCGCTCCGCCCTCCGGCCCGATAACCGCTGTACTCCCCACCCCAGGCCCGATATCTTCGCGCCGCCCCCGTCCCGCACCCGGATCGGAACCCCTTGAGCGATCAACTCACCGCCGGCCTCATCGGCCTGGGCGTCATCGCCGTCGACGTCCTGACGCCCCTCGTGGGCGCCGTCGTCGCCGCGAACCACATCCGCAAGAGGGGCCGCAACGCCCGCCTCGCCATGGCCGGTTGCCTGGTCATGGCACTCGCGCCGGTCGTCTCCACCATCGCCCTGACGCTCTGGTTGGAACCGCTGATCCGCGCCACCGATCCGGTCCTGGGGGCCAACCTGGTCCCGCTGTTCACCCTGCCCTTCCAACTGGTCGGGTTCGGACTCCTGCTCGCCGGCGCCCTGTCCGAGCCGAAGCCCCGCCCCGCGCAGCCCCTCCCGCCGATCCAGGTCGAGCTCGAGGTCGAGGCCGAGGCCGCGCAGGGCTGAGTCGCTACACGGCCCGCAGCAGCAGGTGCCCGCGCCGGAAGCGCTCGTTCTCGCCGGGCTCCCGCAGCATCCGGCCGACCTCCGTGAACCCCGCCTCGCCCGCGAGCCGCGCGAGTTCGTCGATCGGCCACCGGTAGGCCGTCGTCACCTTGTGGTCGAACGGCGTCACCGGGTCCCCCTCGGCTTCGAAGAAGCCGAGCAGGACGTGCCCGTCGGCGGCCACCACCCGCCTGAACTCGCCCAGGTACGAGGGGACGTCCGCCGGAGGTGTGTGGATCAGCGAGTACCAGGAGACGGCCCCGGCCAGCGACCCGTCCGCCGCCTCCAGCGCGTCCATCGACCCGACGTCGAACCGGATGCCCGGGTACGTTTCGCGGGCGATCCCGACGAGCGCGGGGGACAGGTCGACGCCGAAGACGTCGAGGCCGAGCCCGCGCAGGAACGCGGACACGTACCCCGGCCCGCAGCCTAGGTCCGCGACCGGGCCCGGAACGCCGCCGGACCGCACGACGTCCGCGAAGGCGGTGACGAACGAGCGGTCCAGCGGGAGGTGCGCGAGCCCGTCGCGGACGAGGTCGGCGTAGCGGACGGCGACGGCGTCGTACGCGCCGGCGGTGGTCTGGTGATGTGACGAGAGTTCAGGCACGGGCGACGACCCTAGTGCCGCTCAGCGTCGCGCGTGCCGGATCCTCAGCCGCCCGTACCCCATGGCGCCGGAGAACCGGATCGTCGGCCCGCCGCCGGAGGTGCTCCGCGGGGGCCGGTAGACGGTGTCCTTCCAGCCGCTCGTCAGGCCGTCCAGGTCGACGACCGCGTCCCTGGGCACGGTGATCTTCGCCCGGCCGGTGCCGAGGCCCAGCACGATGTCGATCACCGGATGCTCGATGACCGCCTTGGAGAGGTCCAGGTGCACCCGGGCGAACGCCGATTCGACCCTGAGGGTGCGCGGCACCCGCCACGAGCCGCGCCGGACGATCCGCCCGCCGAGGGCGCCGATCGTGGCGGTGGTGCCGGGCTTCTCCGGCGGGAGCGGGCCCAGGGCCTGGACGAGGTCGCCCTGGGTGCGGGCGACGAGCAGCCGGTCGAGGCGCTCGTCCATCTCCTCGTGCGTGATGTGGCCTTCGGCGTACGCCTCTTGGAGACGCTGGACGGCGGTGTCGCGGTCGCTTTCGCGGGCCGGGGGCGAGGGTTCCTGCGGCAGGGAGCTCACGAGTCCCACTCTAGAACGAGCCTGGCGCCGGAAGTCGGCCCTCCGGGTACGTCGCGACGCCCCGTCGGGGTGATCGTCATGTCGTCGGACAAGCGGGATAACCTCGTTCGCGCATATTCGCGCGTACCGCGCACAGCGGAATACCGGGCACGACGGGGGATCGGACCATGGAACGCAAGGACGGCGGCGACGAACGCCTGGCAGCCGAGGGTGAAGTGGCGGTCGCCCGCCTGGCGATCGACTCCGGGGACCTGCCGCACGCCGCCGACCACCTCGCCGACGCGATGATCACCGACCCTCAACTGCCCGAGCTGCACGAGGCCCTGGCCGAGCTGTGCGCCGCCGCCGGAGGCCCGGCCGCCGCCCGCGAGCTCTTCCCGCTCGACGGCCAGGTCTTCCTCGGCACCGTCGTCTGCCGGGCCCACGTCGAGGCGGCGGCCGGCGACTGGGACGCGGCGATCGGCATGCTCGCCTCCGCCGTCCAGTTCGACCCCGGCAGACCCTGGGCGCCCGCCTGGCTGGCCCGCGAGGACCTGCCGGGCCTGGTCGACCCGGACGCCGTCGCCCAGGCCGTCGCCCGTGCCTCCGGCGGGCTGCCCGACCCGCTGCCCGCCGAACTCGCCGACGCCGTCCGCCCGTTCGACACCTTCGTGCGGGCCGTCGTGGACCGCCACCCCGACCACGCCCTGCTCCTCGCGATGGCCTCCGGCCTGACCCGCCGCCTCGGCACCACCGCCCGCGCCGTCGAACTCGCCGAGCACGCCCACCGCCTGGCCCCCGGCTACATGCCGTCCGTCATGCTCGGCAACGCCCTGCGCGCCGACGGCCGCCCGGAGCAGGCGCTCGCCGTGTGGGAGGCCGAACTGCGCCGCGTCGCGCCGGACCAGGACGACTCCAGCAGCTACCTCGCCGTCGACGTCGCCGAGCTCTACGGGACGCTCGGCCGCCCCGCCGAGGGACTGCCCTGGCTGGAGCGCGTCCTCGCGGCCGACCCCGCCCACCCCAAGGCCGGACCGGCGATCCACGGGCTGCGCCACGCCGTCGACGGGGACGCCGCCCACCTGCTCGCGCTCGCCGACCACCACCGCGCCCACCCCGACCACGACTACGCCCAGGACCTCCTCGAACGCCTCGGCCACCGCGCACCCTGGCTCGGCCTCGTCCCCGGCGCCACCGAGGCGACCGTCAACGTGCTCCACCAGGTGCTGGAGGCGCCCGGCACCACGCGCGACACCGAGATCGACTGCACGGCCTCCACCGTCGAGCCGCCCAGCTCGCTGCTGGCCGTCCACCTCGCGCTGCCGCGCACCACCGTCGGATACCAGTCGGTCGGCACCCCCGACCCGCGCCTGCCGCTGGCCGAGCCCACCACCACGCTCTGGACCTGGGACGGCACCGACCCGCGCCCCGCCGTCGCCCCGCCCGCCGCCGCGAGCGCCGAACTCGTCCGGGCCACCGCCGAACTCGTCTGGCCGACCGTCCCCGCCGCCTACGACCACGCCGTCCGGCTCGCCGGGCTGCCGCTCGACGACCTCGTCGGAGTCCTCGCGCACCCGCCCGCGCCGCGCGAGGACGAGCTCGGGCGGGCGCTGCTCGCCCACCAGCCCGAGCTGTGGGTGCGCGCCGTCCAGACCTTCGCGTGCCTGGGCATCGCCCACCACCGCACCGACCAGCCGTGGGCCGGGTCCGACCGCCGCCGCGTCCTGCTCGACCTGCTGCTCGGCCCCGAGGACTGGGTGGTCGAGGCGGCCGGCTTCGCGCTCGTCGCGATCGGCTGGACGCACCCCGGGACGCGCGCCGACATCGCCGCCCAGCTCGGGCGGCGGCTGCGCTACTGCGCGGAGGCGGACCGCACCCGGGTGGTGACGATCCTGCGGTCCGTGGGCCAACTGGCGCTCGCGGCGCCGTGGTTGCCGGCGGAGGAGCTCGACCGGGCGCGCCGCTTCGTCGCCGGCGAGGCGGACGGGACGCCCGAGCCCGCGAAGCCGGGACCTTCGAGGCCCGAGGCCGCACCGCGGCCGAAACCGGGCTTCCTGCGCCGGCTCTTCGGACGCGGCTGAGGCGCGCTCGGGCGCTCGGCCGCTCCGGGCACACGTGCGCGTCGGCGGCGTCGAACCGCCAGTAGCCCGCCGACCCGCAGGCGACCCCGCAGGTGCCCCCGAACGTGCCCCCCGCACGTGCTCCCGGACCGCGGACTAGACGCCCGGCAGCGGATCCTGGTCGACGTCGTGCCGCGGGACGCGCTCGGCGGGGTCGCGGCACTCGGGGCCGAGCCGCAGGATGCGGGACTCCGGGTCGTGCAGCGGCCGGTGGCAGCGGCGGCAGGTGACGCGGTGGCGGACGGCCTCCGGGGTGTCCGTCCCGGGCAGCGGATCGGGGGAGCTGGTCATGGTGAGACCGTAACGAAGCGGGCGCCGTGAAAGGATCCCCCCCATGGCCACCGACCGCACCAGCGCAGGAGACCCGGCGCGCACCCTCGCCCTCCTCTGGGGCCTGACCGCCGAGGAGAAGCCCGGCCGGCGCGGCCCCCGGCAGGCCCGCTCGACCGGCGAGATCGCGGCGGCGGCCGTCGCGCTCGCCGACGCCGAGGGCGTGGACGCGGTCACCATGCGGCGCATGGCGCAGGAGCTCGGCCTGTCCCCGATGGCGCTCTACACGTATGTGCCCGGCAAGGCCGAACTGCTCGACCTGATGCTCGACACCGTCTACGCGACGATGCCCCGCACCGCCCCCGCCGGCGACGGCTGGCGTGCCCGCGTGACGGCCGTCGCCGACGACAACCGGGCGCTGCACCGGGCCCACCCGTGGATCGCGGCCGTCTCCACCAGCCGCCCGCCGCTGGGCCCGGGCCTGATGGCCAAGTACGAGTACGAGCTGCGCGCCTTCGAGGGCACCGGCCTGCCGGACGTCGACCTGGACGCGGCGCTCACCCACGTGCTCGGCTTCGTCCAGACCTGCGCCCGGATGGCCTCCGACGAGCGGGCCGCGCAGCAGGACAGCGCGATGACGGACGAGCAGTGGTGGGCCGCCAACGCCGATCTGCTGGCCCGGGTCTTCGACGCCGAGCGCTACCCGGTGGCAGCCCGCGTCGGCGCCGCCGCGGGCGCGGCGCACGGCGGCGCCTACGACCCGGACCACGCCTACGCGTTCGGCCTCGCGCGCGTGCTGGACGGCCTGGCCGCGCTGGTCACGAAGCGGTAGGCCGCCCGTCGTACTCCTCGCGGGCGGCCAGCACCTCGGGCACCCGCCGCTCCGACCACAGCGCGAGCCCCGCGACCAGCTCGGCGGCCTCGTGCCCGAGCGGCGTGAGGCTGTAGTCGACCCGGGGCGGGATCACCGGGTGGGCCTCGCGGAGCACGAAGCCGTCGCGCTCCAGCGTCTGGAGGGTCTGGGCGAGCATCTTCTCGCTGACCCCGGTGACCCGGCGGCGCAGTTCGCTGAAGCGGTAGCCGCGCTCGCGCAGCGCCCACAGGACGAGCACGCCCCAGCGGCTGGTGACGTGCTCCAGCACGCCCCGGGACGGGCACATGCGGTCGAAGACGTCGGCCGGGGGGAGCTTCTCGATTACCTTCACGTCAGTACCCTACTTTGAAGTGCGTACTTTCGAAAGGTTAGTGCGGTCCCTAGGGTGAGCTCCGAGGGCAACACCACCGCATCCTTGAGGAGCACTCCCATGTACGTCGTCACCGGTGCCACCGGCCAGCTCGGCCGCCTCGTCGTCGAGGGCCTGCTGGCCGCCGTCCCCGCGGGCGAGGTCGCGGTCGCCGTCCGCTCCGCCGAGAAGGCGGCCGACCTGGCCGCGCGCGGTGTCGCCGTCCGCGTGGTCGACTACGACGAGCCCGGGACCCTGGCCGGCGCCTTCGCGGCCGGCGACCGGGTGCTGCTGATCTCGGGCAGCGAGGTCGGCCGCCGCATCCCGCAGCACCGCGCCGTGATCGACGCCGCGAAGGCGGCCGGGGTCGCGCTGCTCGCCTACACGAGCGCGCCGGGCGCGGCCACCTTCCGGCTGGCCGACGAGCACCGGGCGACGGAGGAGCTGATCGCGGAGTCCGGCCTGCCGTCCGTCCTGCTGCGCAACGGCTGGTACACCGAGAACTACCTGGGCGACGCGGCCGGTACGGTCGCCCGCGGCGTGGTGCTCGGCAGCGCGGGCGAGGGCCGGGTGGCCACCGCCCCGCGCAAGGACTACGCGGACGCGGCCGTCGCCGTCCTGCTCGGCGAGGGCCACGAGGGCCGGGTCTACGAGCTGAGCGGCGACACCGCGTGGAGCCTGCCCGAGCTCGCCGCCGAGCTGGCCGCGGCATCGGGCGAGCCGGTCGCGCACCGCGACGTGACCCCGGCCGAGCACCGCGGGGTGCTGGTCGGCGCGGGCCTGCCGGAGGGCTTCGCCGAGGTGCTGGTGGACGTCGACGCCGGCATCGCGCGCGGCGAGCTGGCCGGCACCCCGGGCGACCTCGCCCGCCTGATCGGCCGCCCGACCGTTCCGCTTGACGAGTCCGTCCGCGCGGCGCTCAAGGCGTGACCCGCACCCGCTCTGACCTGGGCGTTCTCGCCCCTTGGGCGCTGTCATGACCAAAATCCGGAAACGGAGATGACAGTCCGCCCTCCCGCCCGCTACCGTCACCTCGACATACGCGCGCGCGGAGGGCAGGCGGCAGATGCCGGACACAACGAAGCAGGAGAGCGGCAACGGCATCTGGTACGGAGCCGCGGCCTACGGCATCTGGGGGCTCTTCCCGCTGTTCTGGCCGCTGCTGGAGCCCGCCGCCGCCGACGAGATCGTGGCCAACCGGATGGTCTGGTCCCTCGTCGCGGTCGTGGGGCTGCTGGCCTTCCAGCGGCACTGGGGCTGGATACGCCCGCTGCTGCGCCAGCCCCGCCGGGTCGCGATGCTGGCCGGCGCGGCCACCGTGATCACGGTCAACTGGGGCGTCTACATCTGGGCGGTCAACAGCGGCCACGTCGTCGAGACCAGCCTCGGCTACTTCATCAACCCGCTCGTGACGATCGGCTTCGGCGTCCTGGTCCTCAAGGAGCGGCTGCGCGTCGCGCAGTGGACGGCGGTCGGCGTCGGCGCGGCGGCGGTCGCGGTGCTCACCGTCGCGTACGGGCAGCTGCCCTGGATCGCGCTCACCCTGGCGCTGTCCTTCGCCACCTACGGCCTGCTGAAGAAGACGGTCGGGCTGAGCGGCGTGGAGAGCCTGGCGGCGGAGAGCGCCTTCATGTTCCCGTTCGCCCTGGCCTACCTGGTCTACCTGGAGGTCAGCGGGCGCGGCACCTTCGGCCACGCGGTGGCCGGCTCGTACGGCTGGGGCCACTCCGGCCTGCTGGCGCTCAGCGGCGTCATCACCGCGATCCCGCTGCTGTGCTTCGGCGCGGCGGCCGTGCGGGTGCCGCTGACGATGCTCGGGCTGCTGCAGTACCTGGCGCCGGTGTTCCAGTTCCTGATCGGCGTCGCGGTGTTCCACGAGTCGATGCCGCCCGCGCGCTGGGCCGGCTTCGGCCTGGTCTGGGTGGCGCTGGCCGTCCTCACCTGGGACGCGCTGCGCCGGGTGCGGGCCGACCGCGCGGAGCGGGCGGCCGCGGCACGCGCGCCGCGACCGGCCCCCGCCCCGGCGGCCACCCGGTAGGACATCCCTGGTGCCACGGCACCAGGGAGACGCGGTCAGGCGCTGATGTCCCGGCTGGAGAACCGCGCCCAGGCCGCCGAGCCGAACACGGCGACGTAGCCGGCCTGCAGGGCGAGGTTCTTCAGCACGCTGTCCCAGTACATCGGCTGGCGCAGCAGGTCCGCGAAGCTCAGCCAGTAGTGGGTGAACAGGAACGGCCGGATCGCGTCCAGCTGCGGGAAGTTGTCCAGGATCTGGACGGTGATCACCAGCACCACGGTGGCGGCCATCGCCGCGATGCCGCTGCCGGTGAGCGTCGAGACGAACAGCCCGATCGCCACCAGCCCGGCCAGCGAGAGCGCCACCACCGCGGCCACCAGCAGTGCCCGCGGCAAGGCCTCGCCGAGGCCGATGGTGTCGCCGGACAGCAGCGTCACCTTGCCGAGCGGGAACAGCGCGGCGCCGGTGGCCAGGGCCGTCAGCGCGACGGCCGCGGTGGCCGCCAGGCAGAAGGCGAGCCCGGCGGTGAACTTGGCGGCCAGCAGCCGCGTCCGCCCGGCCGGGGCGACCAGCAGGTAGCGCAGCGTCCCGGTGGCGGCCTCGCCGGCCACCGAGTCCCCGGCGACGACGCCGACCGTCATCGGCAGGAAGACCGGCAGCGCCACGGCGAGCGCGGTGAACACCAGGAACAGGCCGTTCTGGGTGGTCTGCGCGATGAAGCTCGGACCGCCGTCCCCGTGCGGGCCGTCCGTGTTGACCTTGATGACCACACCGATCAGGACCGGCAGCGCCGCCAGGATCGCCAGCAGCACCAGGGTCCGCATCCGGCGGAAGGTCAGGTGCAGCTCGTTGCGGAACAGCGCCAGGAAGCCGGACGCCGTCTGCGGCCGCCGTCCGGCGGCCCGTGACCCGCCTCCGGGCGCGACCGCCACCGCCTCAGCCCGCGACATCGAAGCCCTCCCCGGTCAGCGCCACGAAGGCGTCCTCCAACGTGCCCCGTTCCAGGCCGAACCCGTGCACCCGCACGCCGGCCTCCACCAGCGCCGCGCACAGCTTCGGCAGCGTCGAGTCGTCGACGGCGGCGAGCTCGGCGTCCACCCGGTCCTCGCCGCGCACGACGTCGGCGACCTGGTGGGCCGCGAGCACCTCGGCGGCCCGGTCGGCGTCCGGCGTGCGCACCACCAGCCGGCCCTGGGCCCGGGCGGCCAGCTCGGCGACGGTGCCCTGCACCACCAGCCGGCCGCGGGACATCACCGCGGCGTGCGTGCAGACCTGCTCGATCTCGTCGAGCAGGTGCGAGGAGAGGAACACCGTGGTGCCCTCCGCCGCGACCTCCCGCACCAGCGTCCGGATCTCCCGCATGCCCTGCGGGTCCAGGCCGTTGGTCGGCTCGTCCAGCACCAGCAGTTCGCGCGGCTGGAGCAGCGCCGAGGCCAGGCCGAGCCGCTGCTTCATGCCGAGCGAGTACGCGCGGGCCTTCTTGCCCGCCGCCGCGGTGAGCCCGACCCGCTCCAGCGCCTCGTCGACGCGGCGGGCGCGGGTGCGCGGGTCGGCCGTCGGGTCGGCGGCGTCGAACCGGGCGAGGTTGTCGCGGCCGGACAGGAAGCCGTACAGCGCGGGGCCCTCGATCAGCGCGCCCACCCGGGGCAGCACGGTCGCGACGGACTGCGGCATCGGCTCGCCGAGCACGGTCGCCACGCCGGAGGTGGGGACGATCAGGCCCATCAGCATGCGGATGGTCGTGGTCTTGCCGGAGCCGTTGGGGCCGAGGAAGCCGAAGACCGAGCCGCGCGGGACGGCCAGGTCCAGGCCGTCGACGGCGAGCTGGCCGCCCCGGAAGCGCTTGGTGAGCCCGCGCGTGCGGATCACGTCGTCGGAGTGGGTGGGGGCGGGGGCGGCAGCGGGAACGGGGGCCGGGCGCGCCTCGGCGCCCCGGCCCCCGGCCGACTCCGTAACGTCCCCCGTTACGGGAGTCTTCGTCACCCCTACTTCACCCCGGCCGCGTTCTGCAGGACGGACTGCGTGACGGCGCCGGCGAACACCCGGCCGTCGTCGGTGATCAGGACGTTGAGCACCTTGGTGCTGATCAGCGTGCCGCCGGCGACCGGCTTGCCGAGCGCCTTGGCCAGGGCCGCCGGGTTCTGGAACGAACCGTGGCCGCCGTGCTTGCCGTCCTTGGCGCCGTTCGCGCCGTTCGCGCCGTTCGCGCCGTTCGCGCCGCTCGCCGGCGTGCCCTCCGGACCGCTCGGCAGGTGCGCGGCGATCACCGAGGTCCAGCCCTCGCCGATCACGTTCGTCCCGCCCTGCTCGCCGGCCTCCTTCTTGCCGTCCGGGCCGCGCTCGGCGTCCGCCTTCCCGCCCGCCTGCTCGCCCGCCTGCTTGTCGTCCGCCTTGTGCTCCGTCACCTTGGCGCCCTTGGGCACGGTGAAGTCGAAGGTCTTGGCGGCCGGCTTCGCGAAGGAGACGTCGGTGAAGCGCACGTCCAGTACGGCGCCGCCGTCGGTGCCCAGCACCTTGACCGCGAGCGGCACGCCGTTGTCGGCGGCCACCGCGATGCGGACCTCGGAGATCGTCGAGCCGGACTGCTTCGGCTTGACGCTCAGCTGGTAGGCGTTCTGCCCGGCCACCTTGGCGGTGCCGGCCACGGTGACGGACGTGGTGCTCGCGCTCTCCGTCAGGAACTGCCTGGCGGCCTCCTGCGGCGTCGTCGGCACACCGGCCAGCGGGGCCTTCGGGTGCTCGGCGCCCTGGTGCTTGGCGGCCTGACCGGTCAGGTGCACGGCCTGGTTGGTCGAGCTGTCCCAGGCCCAGCCCTGGTCGCCGTTGTGGACCAGGGTGTAGCCGGCCATGTTCTCCAGCAGGTCGAGCCGCTGGTGGTCCGGCCCGTCCACCGCGATCCGCAGCGTCTGGTCGCCGCCCAGCAGACCGAGCAGCTTGGCCTGCGGATCGGCCGACGAGCCGCCCTGCCCGCCGCTGCGCCCGGCCGCGGCACCGAGGCCGCCGGCCGCCGCCCCGAGCAGCTGGCTGGGCACCCCGAGGTCGGTCGAGAGCGAGACCGTGCCGGAGAGCGCCTGGGTGTCCGAGGCGAGCGCCTTGGCCACCACCTGCTCCGCCGTCAGCGAGGGGAGGTCCGGCGGGGAGTCGGCGGCCAGTGCGGGCACCAGCCCGATACCCGTGGCGACCGCCGCGGCCACCGCCACCGGCACGCCCGCGCGCATCAGGGTGCGCCGCCGTGAGCGGTACGGCGCGCCGCCGTCCACGTTCTCCCCCGCCGCCGTCTCATTCGTCATGGCGTCATCAACTCCTCTGCGAACCCGCCCGATTGCCTTGCCCTTCCATTAGAGGCCCGGCCCGCGCGCGCGTCATCGCCCTGTGGGGCCACTTCGGGGTAAACCGCCGGGGTACGTCAACCCTGAGACGTCCTCAGGGTTGGCTCCTCCCGGTGTACGACTCCTGGCGTAGTGTCGCCGCATGGACGCAACCGCCGCCGACCGCACCGACTCCCCGACCTCGCCGCCCCCCACCGCCAACGCCATGCGCCGCGCCCTGCGCCGCGCCCGGGACGGCGTCGCGCTCGACGCCGCCGAGGCGGCCGTGCTGCTCCAGGCCAGAGGCGAGGACCTGCGGGACCTCTGCGCGAGCGCCGCCCGGGTGCGGGACGCCGGCCTGGAGGCCGCCGGCCGCCCCGGCGTCATCACCTACTCCAAGAGCGTCTTCATCCCCCTCACCCGGCTGTGCCGCGACAAGTGCCACTACTGCACCTTCGTGACCGTCCCCGGCAAGCTGCGCCGGGCCGGGCACGGGATGTACATGTCCCCCGACGAGGTCCTCGCGGTGGCCCGCCGCGGCGCCGAACTCGGCTGCAAGGAAGCCCTGATCACGCTCGGCGACAAGCCCGAGGACCGCTGGCCCGAGGCCCGCGAGTGGCTCGACGCGCACGGCTACGACGACACCGTCGCCTACGTCCGCGCGATGTCCATCCGCATCCTGGAGGAGACCGGCCTCCTCCCGCACCTCAACCCCGGTGTGCTGAGCTGGACGGACTTCCAGCGCCTCAAGCCCGTCTCCGCCTCCATGGGCATGATGCTGGAGACCACCGCCACCCGCCTGTGGAGCGAGCCCGGCGGCCCGCACCACGGCTCCCCGGACAAGGAACCCGCCGTCCGGCTGCGGGTCCTGGAGGACGCGGGCCGCAGCTCCGTCCCCTTCACCAGCGGCCTGCTGATCGGCATCGGCGAGACGTACGAGGAGCGCGCCGAGTCGCTGTTCGCGCTGCGCAAGGTCTCCCGGGCCTACCACGGGATCCAGGAGCTGATCCTGCAGAACTTCCGCGCCAAGCCGGACACCGCGATGCGCGGCATGCCCGACGCCGAACTCGACGAGCTGGTCGCCACGGTGGCCGTCGCCCGGCACGTCCTGGGCCCGGCCGCGTGCCTCCAGGCGCCGCCGAACCTGGTGGACGGCGAGTACGAGCGGCTGATCGGGGCCGGCATCGACGACTGGGGCGGCGTCTCCCCGCTCACCCCCGACCACGTCAACCCCGAGCGCCCGTGGCCGCAGATCGAGCGCCTCGCCGAGCGCTCCGCGGCGGCCGGCTTCGAACTGCGCGAGCGCCTGGCCGTCTACCCCGAGTACGTGCAGCGGGGCGAGCCCTGGCTGGACCCGCGCGTCCTGCCGCACGTGCGCGCCCTGGCCGACCCCGCGACCGGCCTCGCGAACCCGCACGCGCCGGTCGTCGGCCTGCCCTGGCAGGAGCCCGAGGACCTCCCGGAGTCGTACGGGCGGACCGACCTGCACGCCACCATCGACACCGAGGGCCGCACCGGCGACCGCCGGGCCGACTTCGAGGACGTCTACGGCGACTGGGAGGTCCTGCGCGAGCAGGTGCTCGCGGAGGGCGCGCCGCAGCGGCTCGCCGGGGACCTCCGCGAGGCGCTCGCGGTCGCCGCCGACGACCCGGCGAGGCTCACCGACGACCAGGCCCTCGCCCTGTTCCACGCCGACGGCCCCGCCCTGGACGCGCTCTGCCGGATCGCCGACGACGTGCGCCGTGACGCCGTCGGCGACGACGTCACCTACTGCGTCACCCGGAACATCAACTTCACCAACGTCTGCTACACCGGCTGCCGGTTCTGCGCCTTCGCCCAGCGCCGCACCGACGCCGACGCCTTCACCCTCTCGCTCCAGCAGGTCGCCGACCGGGCCGCGCAGGCCTGGGACGTCGGCGCCACTGAGGTCTGCATGCAGGGCGGCATCCACCCGGACCTCCCCGGCACCGCCTACTTCGACATCGCCCGCGCGGTGAAGGAGCGCGTGCCCGGCATCCACGTGCACGCCTTCTCGCCGATGGAGGTCGTCAACGGCGCCACCAGGACGGGCCTCTCGATCCGCGACTGGCTCCAGCGGGCGAAGGAGGCCGGCCTCGACACCATCCCCGGCACGGCCGCCGAGATCCTCGACGACGAGGTCCGCTGGGTGCTCACCAAGGGCAAGCTGCCCGCCGCCACCTGGGTCGAGGTCGTCACCACCGCGCACGACCTGGGCATCCGCTCCTCGTCCACCATGATGTACGGGCACGTGGACACCCCGGCGCACTGGCTCGGGCACCTGCGGCTGCTCGCGGAGATCCAGCAACGCTCGCTTGAATCCAACAGCAGTGGCGGCTTCACGGAGTTCGTCACCCTGCCGTTCGTCCACACCAACGCGCCGGTCTACCTCGCCGGCATCGCCCGGCCCGGCCCCACCGCCCGCGACAACCGCGCCGTGGTCGCGATGGCCCGGCTGCTGCTGCACCCGCACATCCCCAACATCCAGACCAGCTGGGTCAAGCTGGGCGCCGAGGGCGCGGCCGAGATGCTGCGCTCGGGCGCCAACGACCTCGGCGGCACGCTGATGGAGGAGACCATCTCGCGCATGGCCGGTTCGGCGTACGGGAGTTACAAGTCGGTGCGCGACCTCCAGGCGATCGCCGAGGCCGCGGGCCGTCCGCACCGCCAGCGCACCACCACCTACGGCGAGGTGCCGGCCGAGCGCCGGGCCGCCGCGCTCGCCTCGGACGGCCACCTGCCGGAGCTGCTGCCCGTCCTGGACTGACGCGCTCCGCACGGCGACGAGGGGTCCGGCACACCGCCCGCACGGTGTGCCGGACCCCTCGCGGCGTCGCCGGCGGCGGGGGCGGCGGCGGAGGCCAGCGCCGGGGTGCCGAGGAGGAGCGCGCCGGTGAGGGCCGCCACGGCGGCGGCGCGGGTGCGGGAGGTGGTCATGGCCCGGCACGGTAGGCAGCGCGGGGTGGTCGTCCGTGGCCCCGGGATGGATACGTAGCAACAATTTGTTGAAAGACTGGTGTGCGATGGAACCCGTCGAGCCGCACGGGTCTTCGCATAAGGTGCCAGGGCGCGCGACCGGCCCGAGCGTCGCGCCGCCCCGTACCCCCGCCGATTCCGGACGAAAGGCGCACCCGTCGTGATGCCACTGTGGTCACGCGCACAGCAGCAGGACTTCCGCAGCCGGGTGCGGGGCTGTCTGCTCGGCGGCGCGATCGGGGACGCGCTGGGCGCCGCCGTCGAGTTCGAGGCGCTGGACAAGATCCTCGCCCAGCACGGCCCGCACGGCGTCACCGGCTACGTCACCGCCCACGGGCGGACCGGCGCGGTCACCGACGACACCCAGCTGACGCTCTTCACCGTCGACGGCCTGATCCGCGCCCACATCCGCCGCGACACCGGCAGCTGGCACCCGCCCACCGACCTCCACCTCGCCTACCTGCGCTGGGCCGCGACGCAGCGCGACTGGGGCCCGGACGAGCGCCGCCCCGACCTCGGCTGGCTCGGCCGCGAGGAGTGGCTGTACGCCCAGCGCGCCCCTGGCCAGGGCAGTCTCACCGCCCTCGGCGGGCCGGACGGCGAGCGCCTGGGCACCCTGGAGCACCCGAAGAACCCGCACTCCAAGGCCTGCGGCACGGTCGTGCGGGCGGCGCCGTTCGGGCTGCTCACGACCTGGGAACCGGGCCTGGTGTTCCAGCTCGCGGTGGAGTGCTCGGTGCTCACCCACGGCCACCCGACGGGCTACCTCGCGGCCGGCGCGTTCGCGGTGATCGTCCAGAGCGTCGCCCGCGGCGGCACCCTGGAGGAGGGCGTCCACCTCGCCCTGGCGCTGCTCTCCGAGCGGCAGGGGCACGAGGAGACGACGGCCGCGCTGCGGGCGGCGCTGGACGCCGTGCGGGCGGGCGAGCCGTCCGCGGCCCGGGTGGAGGCACTGGGGGAGGGCTGGGTCGCCGAGGAGGCGCTGGCGATCGGGGTGTACTGCGCGCTGGTCGCGCACGACGTCCGGTCGGGCGTGCTGCTCGCCGTCAACCACTCCGGGGACAGCGACTCCACCGGCGCGATCTGCGGCAGCCTGCTCGGCGTGCTGCACGGCGACACCGCGCTGCCGCCGGGCCTGGTGGCCGGGCTGGAGGGGCGCGGCGCGATCCTCGAACTCGCCGACGACTTCGTGCTGGAGCTCGTGCACGGCGCCGAGCTGCACGGCCGGGACACCCCGGAGGGCGCCGCGTGGACGGCCCGCTACCCGGTGGTGGGCTGAGCGGTCCCGGTGTGGACGGGCCCCGGGAAACACAGTTGCCCGTAGCCGTGTCCGCCGCCGGGGGGCGACGGGCACCGCTACGGGCAACTGGGCCGAGAGCGGCCCGGGTTCAGGCTGCGCCGAACTGCCCTGCGCCGAACTGCCCTGCGCCGAATTCGCCCGGGCCGAACGCCCCCGCTCCGGCGGCGGCGGCGAACGCGTTCCAGGCCTCGGCGGAGAAGCGCAGTTGTGGGCCGTGCGGGTCCTTGGAGTCCCGGACGGCGACGGCCCCCGCGGCCGGCGTGGCGATCTCCACACAGGCGCCGTTGCCACCGCTATGACTGCTCTTCCGCCAGGGTGCGCCGCTCTCGATGGTGGTGCTCATGGGTGGAATCCCTCTTCAATCTCTGCTATCAGTGTCCGGCTTTCCGCCACACCGAGCGCCGCCGCCCTCAGGTGGTCGTAGAGACTGGTATAGCGGCGCACGTCGGCCTCCTTCTCCAGGTAAAGATCGCTCGTCACCCCTTCGAAGTAGACAACCGTGGAATCGGCTGACTCGGGGAACTCCAGCAGGGAGAATGTCCCGGTCATACCGGGGTGGGCACCGGCGGCGAACGGGATCACCTGGATCGTGATGTTCGGCCGCTGGCTCAGCTCCAGCATGTGCTTGAGCTGGTGGGCCATCACCTCGCGGCTGCCGACCTCGCGGCGCAGCACCGCCTCGTCTATGACGGTCCACAGGCTGCCCAGCTGGTGCTCGCCGTGGACGCGGTCCTGGCGCTTCATCCGCACCTGCACCCGGCGCTGGACGGCGAGCGCGTCGGTGTCCGGCTGGGTGCCCTCGACGACGGCCTGGGCGTACTGCTCGGTCTGCAGCAGTCCGGGGACGAAGGAGGACTCGTAGGCGCGGATCGAGGAGGCCTCGGCCTCCAGGCCGATGTAGACGCTGTACGGCGTCGGCATGTCGTTGAAGTCGTGCCACCAGCCGCGCTGGCGGGACTCCTTGGCCATCTCCATGAGGCTGTTGCGCATCTGTTCGTCGGACACGTTGTACACGTCGCAGAGGTCGCGGACGTCCCGCTGGCTGATGCTGCGGCGGCCGTTCTCCAGTCGGCTGATCTTCGACTGGGAGACCATCAGCCGGCCGGCCACCTCCTCCGCGGTCATCCCGAGGCCCTCGCGGAGCTTGCGCAGCTCGGAGCCCAGGCGCCGTCGGCGCACGGTGGGATTGATGTTGGCGGACACGTCGACCTCCGGCCGGACCTCTGGTGATCGTTGGAACGGCAGTCCTCGGAACACTTCGGACATTGGGACCAACCCCCCTGACTCGGAGCAGCATGACACCTTGGGCCAGGTCGGCGCCGGGGATTCACAGCAGCGCAATAGAACTGATCATCGGAAAAGCGCTTCTGTGAGACAGCGAAGCCTCCCAGGTGGTAATGCGGCTCAGCGGCTCGAACCGGTACTGCTACCGGCGCTGATTCGTGTGGGCTCCCGGCGGTGCACGTGCTGGTGGCACATGCTGCGGCAGGCTCCGCCGGACGTCCCCGGGCGACCCGGGGGCCCCTCGGGGACGGCAGAGGGGCGGTCGCCGGGCGACTTCCGTCGCGGGCGACCGCCCCTCCTCGCTCCTGGTACTGCTGGTGGTGCGGGTACCGCTGGTGGTGCGTCGGGTCGTTCAGCGCTCACGGACGGCGCGAACGCCGCGGCGCGCGCTGCCGGGTGTGAAGCCGGACCTCACGCCGGACGATCCGCCCGGCGTGCCCGGGTGCGCCCCCGGACCCCGGACCGGGCGTCAGCGGACGCCGACCCGGGAGGCGGCCACCCGGCCGCCGGTGCCCCGGCCCGCCGCGCGGGCGCCGGAGGAGCCGGCGGACCGGCCCGTGCCCGTCGCGGACGAACCCTGGTCCGAGCGGTTCTGCTGTGCCGGCAGGCCGTTCTGCACGTCCATCACGGCGTGCGCGACCATCCCGCCGAGCGGGTCGTACCGGATCAGGTCGCGCAGCCGCGACCGCGAGGACCGGCCCTCGTTGCCCGGGTACAGGTGCTTGCCCAGCCCCACGGAGTGGGCCAGCGCGGCGAGCGCGGCCGTCCGGGGGTCCGGTGGCACACCGGTGCGGATCGCGGTGTCCAGCCGCTGCTTGATCGCGGCGTTGGTGCAGTCGTCGGACGCCTGGTAGCGCGTCGTCGGCAGCACCCCGCACACCTGGCCCGGCACGGCGGTCACCATGCCGCAGCGCTCCAGGTGCGCCAGGTAGGTCTGGCGCAGCCCCAGCCGGGGCCCGCCGATCCAGTGCGCCGCGCGGACCGGACTGCCGCGCCGTCGCAGCAGTTCCAGTGCGTGGTCCAGGGTCGGGTCGCCGGTCGGCCGTGCGAGCACGACGGCGATCCGGTCTCCCTCCGGTACGATCCGTCCGGCCAGGGACAGCTCGACGAGCTGCGCCCCGGCGAGTCCGAGGTCGAGGGTCTGCGGCTGCGCCGTGGTACCCGTGGTCGGGTCCAAAGCGAGCAGCAAGAGTTCCTCGGGAACAGTTCTGCGGCTCTTGCCCATCCAAGCCTCCCCGCGTGGATGAGAGACAGGGTGACGCCTCTCACACGGGCTTGTCGAGTACGCCTCCGAATCGTGACCTTGCGGTGAAGGCCTGGAACCAGGGGGTGCGGGCCGGGCGTCTGTTCGATGAGCGAACCGCGATACCGCCGTGTGACGGCAATAAGGGCCGGTCGGGCGGGGTCTGCGCGGCCGGTCGCCGGTCGGTGGCGGAGACTGTACAGGTACACGGGGCGGGGCGTCGGCTTCCCGAAATCGGGTCTGCCGGTGCCCCGCCGGGCGTTGAGGAGGCTGGGTTACGTGGGCGAGTCCCCCGACAGGGTGCTGCGGGACGGCGGGAGCGGGCAGGACCGGGAGCGCGAACGGACCGGATCGACCGCCGTCGGAACGGCCGCTGACGGCGCCTCCGCCGACACTCCGGCCGACACCTCGGCCCCGGTTCCCGCCTCCGCTGCCGCCTCCGCTTCCGGCGACGCGCCGAAGGCGGGGGGCAAGGGCGGTTCGACCGTGCAGCTCCGTGTCCGGGATGTGGACAGCAAGACCACGATGCTGCGACTGCCGGTGGACAACCGCACCACCGCGCTGCGGCTGCCCGACGAGCTCGTGAAGCCGTCCGGCGCCGGGAGTTCCGAGGCCGATGCCCCCGAGGCACCGGACGAGGCGTCGGATGCCACCCCGGAGGAGGACGCGAAGCCGTCCGGCAAGCCGGCGGGCGCCGACCCGCGTCTCGGCATGCGGACGACCGTCGCGCAGCCGGCGGACGAGGCGGGCGAGGCGGACGAAGCCACCGCCGACGGCGACGCGCCGGGGGAGGACGCCGAGCCGGCCGCCGAGGACGACACGCCCGAGGGCGACGCTCCGGTGGAAGAAATGGAAGAGGGCGACGCGGAGGAGGCCGTCGAGGACGCCGCCGAGGCGGACGCTCCGGTCGTGGCGGTGCGGCTGAGCAAGCCGGAGAAGCCGGCTTCCGCTGCTTCTGCGGAGAAGCCGAAGCCCGCCGAGAAGTCCGAGGACGCCGAGAAGTCCGGGAAGTCCGCGGACGCCGACGAGTCCGGCCCCGCCGAGAAGGCCCCGGGCCGGGTGAAGTCCGAGAAGCTGGAGAAGCCGCGCCTCACCCCGCTCAAGGCCGCCCCCGCCGCCGGCACGGTCCCCGAGCCGCCCGCCCCCGGCCCCCTGCCCGAGCCCGAGCCGCAGCCCGGCCCGGAGCCGCTGCCGAAGCCGGCCCCCGCCCCGGAGCCCGGCCCGGCCCCGGCGCCCGAACCGCTGCCCGCGCCGGACCCGCGGCCGGTGCCGCCCGTCCCGCCGCTGCCGAAGCCCGAGCCGCTGCCCGTCCCCGAGCCGCTGCCCTCGCCGGAGAACACCGCCGAGGCGATGGAGGTCCTGGCGGCCCTCAACGCCCGCCCGGTCTCCCCGCTGCGGCGCGCGCTCAAGCGGATCACCATCTGGACGGTCTTCCTCGCCGTGGTGCTCGGCGCGGCGGTCGTGGCCCAGCTGCTGCGCCCGCTGCCGGACGCGAAGGTGCGGATGTCCGCCGCCGGCAGCTACAGCTTCCCGGGCGACCCGCTCGACCTCGCGTGGCCGGCCAAGGGCCAGTCCGCGGCCGAGGTGGTCGGCGTCGGCAGCCTCGGCAGCTCCGGCCCGGAGACGCCGGCCTCGATCGCGAGCGTCACCAAGGTGATGAACGCCTACCTGATCCTGCAGAAGTTCCCCCTGAAGAAGGGGGAGAGCGGCCCCAAGATCGTCGTCGACAAGCAGGCCGCGCAGGAGTCCGGCAACGTCGACGAGTCGAAGGTGACGCTCACCGAGAACCAGGTGCTGACCGAGTACCAGGCCCTGGAGCTGCTGATGCTCCCCTCGGCCAACAACGTGGCCCGGCTGCTCGCCCGTTTCCACTCCGGCTCCGAGGCGGAGTTCGTCAAGCTGATGAACGAGACCGCGGCCAAGTTCGGCATGGCCAACACCACCTACGCCGACCCGGCGGGCTACAACGCGGACACCAAGAGCACCGCGAAGGACCAGCTGAAGCTGGCCGAGCAGGTCATGCAGGACGAGATCTTCCGGCAGATCGTGTCCACCCCGGACACCACCTTCAACAACCAGAAGATCCCCAACACCAACAACCTGATCAACCCCAAGACCGGCGTCATCGGCGTCAAGACCGGCTCCAGCACCCCGGCCGGCGGCTGCCTGATGTGGGCCGCCTACAAGGAGGTCGGCGGCGTGAAGCGGCTGATCCTCGGCGTCACCCTCGGCCAGCAGGCCACCTCGCCCAACCCCGGTGACGGCATCCTGCCGACCGTGCTGAAGGTCAGCGGCAAGCAGATCCAGGCCGCGCAGAACGGCGTGACCGGCCAGACCGTGGTCAAGAAGGGCGACGTCGTCGGCTACGTCGACAACGGGCTCGGCGGCAAGGTCGCGGTCGTCGCGACCAAGGACCTCGTCGTGGCCGGCTTCCCCGGCATCGGCGGCACCGTGACCCTGGACGCCGGCAAGGTCGACCACCACGCCGCGGCGGGCACCGAGATCGGCACGCTGCGCGTCGGTGACGGCGACAGCAAGAGCGAGGTGCGGGTGGCCCTCCAGGCGGACCTCAACCCGCCGTCCATCCAGTCCCGGCTGACCCGGATGCTCTGAGTCCACGCCGTAGGACACGAAGGTGAAGGGGGAGCCGGGCCCACCGGCTCCCCCTTCACCGCGTCCGGGCCTTCAACCCGTTCCGGGCCCTCAACCCGCTCCGGACCCGAGCCGGCGTGCGAGGGGTTCCTCCTCGGCCAGTACCCGCCCGAGCGCCAGCGCCAGCGTGTACGCGGTGAAGCTCGCGATCAGCCAGGACAGGCCGGTGAACACCACCCCGTACGTCCCGAACCGCGCCACGCTGTGCGCCATCGCGCGCGGCAGGTAGACGTGGCCGGCCACGCGGAGGCCGACCACCGCCACCCCGCACAGCAGCGCGCCCGGCAGCAGAGGCGGCCAGCGCACCCGGCCGCCCAGCAGCAGGTACTGCGTCCACCACCACAGCGCCGTCGAGGCCAGGAAGGTCAGCGGCAGCCCGAGCCAGCGGCCGGCCCCGAAGCCGTCCCACAGCGCCACCTGGAAGACCAGGGCGGCCAGCCACACCAGCAGCCAGACCAGCCAGCGCCAGGCGGCCAGCCTGGTCGCCGCCCGCGGCAGCTCCCAGCAGCGCTCGCACACCCGCTGGATCGCCCGGCTCAGCGCCGTCGCCGACAGCAGCGTGAACAGTGCGCCGAGCACGCCGAAGCCGGCCTCGCCCGTCCCGTTCGCCAGCAGCTGGTCGACCGACTGCTCCGCCGCCCCGCGGATCCCCAGCTCGCTGCGCAGTGCGCGCAGCACGTGGTCGCGGAAGGACACCGGGGTGAACACCGCCACCACGAACAGCGCCGGCAGCGCGCTCAGGAACGCCTGTGCGGCGAGCCGGGTGGCGCAGTCCAGCAGGTTCACCCGGACCAGCTGGTGGACCGCCCGGCCGACCAGCGGCACCCGGTCGGGCAGGCCGCGCGCGTACCGGGCCGCCCCGGCGCCGCGCTCCCTGAGCCGGGCCGTCCGTCCACCGCGGTGGCCGCCGTCGTCGGGCGGGCCGCTCGGCCGGTCGGTCACGGGCGCCCTCCTCGGTCACGAGGCTCCATGGTCGCCCGGGCCCGGTCGGGCCGCATCCGGGGTCGGCGGGGCTCAGCCCCGGCGGTCGAGCAGCGCCAGGGTGGCACCGTCCAGCGGCATCACCCGGGTGGGGGCGCCGTAGCGGGCCCGCAGCGCCTGGGCGTCGTCCGGCCGCATCGCGGCGAGCGGGTCCGTGGTCTGCCCGAGGACGACCAGCCAGATCCGGTCGGCCCGCCCCAGGCAGTCGGCCGGGACGGCGCACGCCGTCGGCGACAGCTCCGCCGCCTCGACCGCGCCCTGCGCGACGAACACCGGGTACGGGCGGACGTCCGCCGGCAGGTAGTAGGCGACGCCGGGGCCGATCATCGCCCAGCTCTGGTCGCCCAGCGGGACGGCGAGCCCGTCCCCGGGCCGGTAGCCGGCGGCGATCAGCCCGGCGGCCGCGCGGAACGGCTCGTGCGCGTGCGCCGACTCGTACCGCACCGTGGCCTGCCGCGGCAGCGCCGCCCAGGCGGGCACCGCGAGCAGCGCCAGCGCCAGCGCCATTCCGGCCACGCGCAGCCGCTTACGCCGCGGGCCGCGCCGGGCGAGGCCCGTCAGCGCCTTGTAGACCGCGGCGACGCCGCCCCCGCCGAGCGCCGCCCAGGCGGGCACGGTGAACAGCAGGTACCGGTCGACGAAGTACGACGTGCCGCCCTGCGACACCAGCCAGACGCCCACCACCGGCACCACCGCCAGCAGCAGCGCCTGCAGCGCCTGCACCCGCCGGCCCGGCAGCACCACGGCCGGGACGGCCAGCAGGACGACGGCGATGAACACGTCCGGCGCCCCGGCCAGGGTCTCCCCGAAGTGCCACAGCGCGTCCAGCGTGGGCGTCCCTATCCAGCCCAGCTGCCGCTCCGACTGCCGGGCGCCCAGCACCACCACCGGCACCAGCGGCAGCGCCGCCACCAGCACCGCCGCCGGGTACTGCCACAGCAGCCGCCGGTCTGCCGTCCCGCGGGTGCGCCACAGGTGCAGCAGCACCACGGCGGCCTGCCCGGCCACCGTGCTGAACGAGACCAGGTGCAGGACCCCCGCCACTGCCATCGCCGCGCAGTACGGCGCCCACCGCCGCCACCCGGGCCGCTCCAGCGCCCGCAGCAGGAACCAGGTCGCCGCCGCGATCGCGCAGGTCACCAACGCGTAGGCGCGCGCCTCCTGGGCGAACCGCGACACCTGCGGCACCGCGCAGAACAGCAGCCCCGAGCCGACCGCCGTCACCCGCCCGCCGAACAGCCGCTCGGCGGCGAGCCCCACGAACGCCGCCGCTCCGGCCATCGCCAGCACCGACGGCAGCCGCAGCGAGACCGCCGAGTCCCCGAACACCGCCGTCCAGGCATGCATGAGCAGGTAGTACGCGCCGTTGCTGGCGTCCACGTGCTGGAGCAGGCGCAGCAGGTCCGGCAGGGAGCGGGTCGCCACCGTCCACGTCGCGACCTCGTCCCGCCACAGCACCGGCGTCCCCAGCCGGAACAGCCCCAGGCCGAGCATCACCACCGCCGGCCACAGCCACACGGACCGCAGGAGTCGGCCGAGGGGGTGCACAGCAGGGCGCATCTGGACCTTCGATCGGAAAGCCGAACTTCGAACACGTTCCTTGAAGGCTACTTGCCCCACCCTGACACCCCGTCGGCGCCCGTACCATCCGCCACCGCCACCGCCCCCACCCCTGATCCGGTACGCTGTGGACGGCCTTGTGACCACACGGCCCGCCTCAGTAGCTCAGGGGATAGAGCACGGCTCTCCTAAAGCCGGTGTCGCAGGTTCGAATCCTGCCTGGGGCACGTAGCAGCGAGAGGCCCCCGACCCGTGTGGTCGGGGGCCTCTCGGCGTTCCCGGGCCGCTCGTGCGGCTCCCGCGGCTGAGGCGGGATCAGGCGAGGACGTGCCCGGCGCGGGCGGCGGGCGTGGGGTGGGCGGCCAGGTCGGCGAGCAGGGTCTCGGCCTCCCGGGCGCCGCGCAGGACGGCGGGGTCGAGGTCGGCGAGGACGATCTCGCGGCGGTCCTCGCCGGCCTCGGCGATCAGGCGGCCGTCCGGGCCCCAGACCGCGCTGCCGCCGCAGGTGTGCCAGCCGCCGGTGACGCCGATGTGGTTGGCGAGCACCGTGTAGAGGGTGTTGTCGAGCGCGCGGGCCGGGAACCAGGTGCGGGACTCGTGGTGGCCGTGCCCCGTGCTGAACAGGGCGCCGACCAGGTAGGCGTGGCAACCGTCCAGTGCGGCGGAGCGGGCGTGCTCGGGGAAGCCGGAGTCGTAGCAGATGCCGAGACCGAGCCGCCAGCCGTCGAGCTCCAGGCTGCAACCGACCGTCCCCGGGCGGTAGTAGGACTGCTCGGTCTTGAAGAGGTGCTGCTTGTCGTAGCGGGTGACGACCGTGCCGTCCGGGCCGAACACGAAGGCGGAGACGAGCAGGTCCGGCCCGTCCTGGGCGGCGGCGCCGACCACGGCGGCGGTGCCGGTCTCGCGGCAGGCCTCGGCGATCGGCGCGAGACGCGGATCGCCGGGCTGGACGGCGCACTTGAGCGGATCGGCGCTGATCAGCCCGGGCTCGTAGCCGGCGAGGAACTTCTCCGCGAACAGCACCAGCCGGGCGCCGGCCGCGGCGGCCTCGCGGATGAGCCCGGCGGCGGTGGCCGCGTTGGCGGGGATGTCGCCCGCGACGGCCTGGTCCTGGACGGTGGCGATCCGCAACGGACGCTCGGGGTAACGGGCGTGGGCGGCGGACTCGTGGGGGGCTTCCTGGATACGGGACATGCCCGCCACGCTAGTGCCGTGGCCCTGGACGGCGGTCAGAGGGCGGCCCCGTCGGGGTGGTCGGCGCCGTCGGCCGGACGGTCGCCGCGGGCGGGCCGGAAGGAGGGCGCGATGACACGCTGAACCCTGGGCCTGGTCCGCCAGTTGACCCGCCGGATGTCGCGGGCCAGGGCGCCCGGGCGCCAGAGCTCGACCGCCGCGGTGACGGCGCCCAGCACGAAGCCGGCCGCCAGCCAGCCGCCCAGCACGTCGCTCGGCCAGTGCACGCCGAGCGCGATCCTGGTCCAGCCGACGGTCAGTACGGCCGCGGTCGCCACCGCGCAGGCGGCGATCCGCCCGGAGCGTCCGGCCCGGGGCCAGAACAGCCCGACCAGCACCGCGCAGGTGATCGCGGAGGCCATCGCGTGCCCGGAGGGGAAGGCCGGCCCGCCCGCGTGCGAGACCGGGTCGGTGAAGGACGGCCGCTGACGGCCGAAGGCGAGCTTCAGCGCCCACTGGGCGCCCCACCCGACCAGGGCCTGCGCGACGGCCCACCCGGCGAGCACCCGGGCGCCGATCAGCCAGAGCCAGCAGGCCGCGATGGCCAGCAGGACACGCATCGTGACCGTGCCGCCGATGTCGGAGAGGGTCTGCACCGCGGCCGTCCAGGCCCGGTGCCCACGGGCGTAGGAGTGCGTCTCCGCGATCCAGCCGTGGTCGAACCGGTAGAGGGGTTGCCAGTGGCGGGTCACCAGGACGGCCAGCAGGCCGAACAGCAGGGCGCAGCCCACCGCCAGCGCCGTGCCCCGAAGGGCCCGGCGGTGACGCACAGTGGCGGCAGTCGCGCTGTTGGTCAGGTGCATGCCTGACACCTTCCCAGCGTCCTGTGCTGATCGGGCGCCCAGGTGATAGCGATTCCGCATCTTTTGTGCGGAGGATCTGCGTGCGCAGGGGTGCGGGAGCGGGTGGAGAGTGGGGCGTGCGGGAACGAGCGGGGCGCCCGGGGGGTTCTCCGGATATCCGCTCCGAAATGGTCGCGCCGCGCGCACCCGATGCGCCCGGCCGGTCACCCTGCGTTCAGAACCGGGGTGAAAACCGGCAGGATACTGCATCGCGGGGAAGAATCTGAGTAACTTGGGAATGTTGTCCGGAATCTGTTCGTTGGATCGTTACGTGTGAGCCCCCCGGGGCCCGCATTCTTGCCCTCTCGGGGCAGGCAGGCATTCCTCGGCAACACCAGCAAAGGGAGCAAGCATGGCCACCCGTGCCGTCGTTCGCGACAGGGCCGACCGGACTCGCGCGGCCCGCCCGACCAACCTTGAGGCCGACCGTGACCTGGTCGGCATGTACCTCGACGAGATCGCCAGGACGCCCCTGCTCGATGCCGCCGAGGAGGTCGAGCTCTCGCTGCGGATCGAGGCCGGTGTGTACGCCCAGCACCTGCTGGAGGAGGGCGGGCTCCCCGAGGGCGCCACGCGTGAGGAGCTGGAGGCGATAGCCGACGACGCCGAGCGCGCCAAGGACGTCTTCATCCGTTCCAACCTCCGGCTCGTGGTGGCGGTCGCCCGCCGGTACCCGCGCAGCGGCCTCCCGCTGCTGGACCTCATCCAGGAGGGCAACGCGGGCCTCGTGCGGGCCGTCGAGAAGTTCGACTACGCCAAGGGTTTCAAGTTCTCCACCTACGCGACCTGGTGGATCCGGCAGGCGATCACCCGCTCGATCGCCGACCAGTCCCGCACCATCCGGCTGCCCGTGCACCTGGTCGAGGAGCTGGGGCGGATCCGGCGGGTGCAGCGCGAGAAGTCCAAGGAACTGGGCCGCGAGGCCGAGCCGGCCGAGATCGCGGCCGAGCTGGACACCACCGAGGCCCGGATCAAGGACGTGCTGGACTGGGCGCGCGACCCGGTCAGCCTGAACATGTCGGTCGACGACGAGGGCGAGACCCAGTTCGGCGACCTGGTCGAGGACACCGGGGCGACGTCCCCCGAGGACGCCGTGATGGTCATGCTCCGCCGCGAGGAGCTGGACGACCTGATCGGACGGCTGGACGACCGCACGGCCTCGATCATCCGCTCCCGCTACGGGATGGAGGACGGCCGCGAGCGCACCCTCACCGAGGTGGGCAAGCAGCACGGCCTCACCCGGGAGCGGATCCGGCAGATCGAGAAGCACGCGCTGGCCGAGCTGAAGAAGATCGCCGACCACGCCGGCTTCGAGGCGGCGTAAGGCGTAAGGGGAGTTAGGGCGTACGGGGAAAGGGACGTGAGGGGATCGGGGAGCGGGGACCGAGCCCTGGACCGGGCCCGGGTGCGGAGCG